>JAJFIJ010000015.1 GCA_021775105.1 Rhodospirillales bacterium
TTCCGTCTTTCTCCAGTCGTTCTTCGATCCTCCGGTTTTCTTCCTCCCCCCTTTGGCCCGTGCCAAATGATTGGCAATGGTGGGGAGGGGATTCAACTCGTTATCACTGGGCTTGACCCGGTGATCCATTTTCGAAGCCCTTAATTAATGTCCCCACGCATCTCATTCCCCGCCCCGCGTTTCGTCAATGTTTCGATAAAGCCTATAAAAGGATTATAGTCATATTTTATTGGATTTGTCAAGAGTTTTGGGATTGGCGTGCTGTCTGGCGGGAAGATAGGTATGATGGGAGACGTTGGTGGATAGTCAGGCTCACAGCCTGAGGGATGCAGGTTCAAACCCTATCACGGAAACCAGAGATATCAAAGACTTAGCAACAATATGCCAAGCCGTTTTTCTTTGTGGGGCTACCTTTTGCGTGTCTTTAACATAAAGTAATCACAATTAGTAAGGGGGGATATTTGTCATTATCCCCCAGGTGGTGTAGTTGTGAGCTATAGCACATTGAGGTAGATAGGTTGAGTGTTTAGAAGCGCGTTAAAGTGTTGATAAAATTTTGTTGGTAAAATAAATGACAATTATCAGGAAGCTTATGAAGATATTGGCATTGGTGAGCTTGATAATTGCGGTAGGGCTAGATTCTCATTTTGCATACTCTGTCGAAAACACAGTTAAGCCAGAAAATGACCGATCCGATAAGCAATTAGCCGCACAAGTTACAGACATTTACAATTTGATAAAGGGCCAAACCGAAGAAACGAAACGAACGTTTAACAATTTGGAAAATCTGATTAACGGGCAGTATCAATATATTAAAAATTTGGAAGCGTTAATTGAAACTCAAAAACAATCTATTAAAAATCTAGAAGTATTGATAAGTACACAAAAACAAACAATTGAAAACCTGGGGGCGACAATCGTTCCCATTAAATCTTCTACACAAAAAAGCAAAATGGGTTTTAATGAGTGGGCTGGCGTTCTCTTGGGTTCCGTTGCTGTGATTGTTACTGTCTTAGGTGTAGGAATCGCAATATTTTCCTTTTTTGGGTATAGGGAAATAATGAGAAGGTCTAAAGAAATTGCAACTGAACAGGCTAAAGAGGAAATTTCGAAACAGATGCGTGACGGTGGGTTTGATGAAACCATTAAGGACGCCGTTAATAAAATAACGTATAGAGGCATTATTGATAGCGAGGAATTTGAACGAGAGCCACCTGCAGAATCAAACATAGCTGGGGACGAATAATGATGCTGTCTAGAGAGTGGTCAAAATTACCCGCTGATACAAAAAATCTAATTGAAGCACACCAAAATAGATTTCCAATAAAAGTTGGAAACATTGCCAGAGATTTGGGACTAGTTGTTAAAAAATCGACCTTATCTGCCGGTATTTCCGGGGAAATAAAGATCGATGGCGAGTGCATAATTCGGGTAAATCGACATGATGTGAAAGCTAGGCAGCGATTTACAGTATCACATGAAATAGCTCACTTTCTTTTGCATTATGATCTAATTGGAGATGGCATAACCGACGATGTTATGTACCGATCAAGTCTTTCTGACGCATTAGAGGCGCAAGCAAACAGATTGGCTGCAGATATAGTTATGCCTTGGAAACTAATGAGAGATGCCCTTGAGAGGTACTCAAATAAAAAAATTGAAGAAAAGATCGAACTGATCGCCGAAGAAGCTGAGTTATCTACAACGGCGATAAAAATACGCCTTGGAAAAATTTAGGACGTGGCCATTGTTTAACAACCCAGATGAATTCGTCTATAAATACGCTCCTATTTTGTCCATTAGCCCTGCCGAAATGAACGCGATAGAAGAGCTTCCTGACAAAGATAAAGATATAATTCTTCCGATTATACCGCTAAGGGGCTGGGTTGCTTCAAAAAATCTAGAAAGCTCTATTCCTAGAATTGAGAAAGCAATTGGTGAAAGGTTTTGGATAGCTGATATATCTTCGTCCTTTTTGGAAGGTAGCAAGAATCAACTTACAGGTGAGTACCCTCGCGACGTTTATCTAGAGTTGGAAGCATTGTTAAACCCTAATGACGGATATCAGAATTGGTTTCAGTATTTAGTCAACTTGCCGAGAGCAATTCCTACTCTCCAGCTAGGATATATGGACCAATTGCGGCCTCAATTGGATAAATTGCGGGGGCTAAATCGTGGCTTGTTAGTGAAATTTGGTGTCGAAGATATCAATACTGGCCGTGTAACAGAAACCTTATCAATTTTAGGAGAAATGAATGCGGAGGATGTGTTTGTAGTTTTTGATTATGGGCAGGTTGGTCGCGATGTGCTGGAGTTTGCAGCTCGTATAATAGGTATAATCGAGGCGGCCCATGATACGCTACCAACAGCAATCATTGCTGTATCTTGCTCTTCATTTCCGTCTAGTTTTTCAGGCTCACATCGTGGCGAAAATCCGATATATGAACGACAACTTTTTAGAAGTGTTTCACAAGCGAGCCCAAATGTAAGGATGATATATTCTGATCGGGGGGGAGCAAGAGCATCGAAAATAAGTGGAGGAGGAGGCATACCTTCTCCTAGAATTGATTACCCTCTTACAACGGATTGGAGATTTATCAGAAAAGAATTTGTTGATCCAAAAAACCCCGCAGAAGGGGAGAGAGAAAAGTTATATACCGAGATCGCAAAACAAATTATGAATGCAGATTACTGGATACCTGACTTGCACGTATGGGGCACCCAAGTGATAGAATTTACCAGTAAAGGAGATGAATATGGTATTAATTCTGCTGCTAAGGCAACAGCAGTGCGCCTAAATATCCACATGCATCAACAACTTTATTTTGATGCTCCTATAGATTTATTGGATACAGATGAGGATTGGGTAGATTAAGTATCTAATAGGCTTTGGATATCACTAGGAATATCTCCAAAAATTAGTTTATTACCACTCAGACACAACTCAAGTAAGTGTGGGTCTTCATTGAGATGTGTTTTCAAAGTTTCCCATCGCAATTTTTTGTTTTCGATAAGTGTATTTTCATACCGTCGCGATTTTATGTACGGACTCAGTAGTTCAATATCTTTAGGTAGAGCTTCCGTGTTTTCAGTGGCTTTAAGAAACATGTTAGAAGTTGCTTGGAAACGTTCTTTTACACATAATATAGCTGCGTTTCTAATCTTTCTTAAAGATGATGCTTGTAGAGTTTTAATTAAGGTATTTCTATTTTTGGACGTGGAAGGTAAGTCAAACTTTTTGCAAAGCTTTCGTAACTCACTAGCTTTCATCAAATTCAATAGACTGGTTTTATCCTGAGTTGGAATGAACTTTCCGCGCTGTTTTATCTTTAATGTTGCTTTAGAAATCTCCCATACTGCGACATGTTTTGGGACAGTTTTCAAAATTGATTCAATGTGTTTAGAGTCAGCAACAACGACAACTTTATCGAAAATTTCTAAATATTTTTCAGTTTGGCCCTCTAATCTAGATAGACTATCAGCCTCACTTTTAATCTCGAAAGCGGTAAGCCGGTTTTTTTCAATTACGGCAAGGTCAACTCTCCGAGAATAATTACATACGGTAAATTCATTTATAATTGATGCGTCGCTAGATAGGTGGCCATTAATCAATAAATGATTAAATATCATCGCTTTGATTTCAGGCTCCAACAATCGTGTTGGACGATAGGCTATATTCATATTAGAGCTACTTTTATGGTTCTAGATGGACTCAAATAAGACAATATGAATGTAGGTGTTATCCTATATCTTATCAAATTTTGAAGTGTTTTAGTAGCCTAGGTCTGTGAAGAAAGAAAACCAGACCTAGGCTGTCGCTTAGTTTGAAACATAAGGAGCTAGCTGCAGCGCTCCGTTTCCCAAGTTCCGACATAGCCTGCCGGAACATGCCGGGATCCCAACATACACAAAAATCACCCCCGGACCAATCCACCCAACACTTTAAAAATTACATTACTGACAATCCAACGTATCCGTCCGGTTAACCCGCTCTGGCGGTGACGCAGAGATTTGACCGATGGTGTCCACTATCGTTAGTGGGCACTACGGGGGCATTATGGGAGATCGGAAGCGTCGTTATTGGTCGGCAGACGAGAAGCGTTCGATC
>JAJFIJ010000141.1 GCA_021775105.1 Rhodospirillales bacterium
TTCACCTACACGATTTCCGATGGTCATGCCGGGGCCAACGACGATAACACGGCTTCCAGTGTTTCTACATCGACGGCGAATGTCTTGCCGGGCGCGCAGGTCTCTACAGTAACGCTGGGTGGAACGCCTGCTCTCAACGACACGTTCACAGTGACAGTTGGCGGGACACCTGTCGTATATACGGTGACAGCGGCCAATGCGGGCGATATCACGGCAATCAGGACCCAGTTGATCCAGGCCATTAATGATGATGCAACGGTAGGTGGGCTGGTCACCGCGACGGCAAGTGCCACGACCGGCGAAATTATCCTGACATCCGACAACGCAGGCACGGCGTTTACGCTGGCGACATCAAAGTCGAGTACAGGCGGGACCATTGCAGACGCGGAACCGACAGCGAATGTTTTGGCTGGCGCGCAGGTCGATACGTTTACCATTGGTGTCACCGGTGGGACGTTTGACATTGGTGACCGCTACAGTGCCGAAATTGATGGTCGAACCGTCACCTATGAGATCAAATCGGCAGGGCTCAGTCTGGTTAACGTTCGTGACGGACTGATTGATGCGATCAACAATGATACGATTGCTGGACCTGTTGTAACGGCTGCTGCTGGTGCCGGGGGTGTAATTACCCTGACGGCGGATATTCCAGGAATCGCCTTCACTTCGTCAGCTGAAGCGTTTAACGCGGGGACCGACACTGAAACTGTAACGGTTACCATCACCGGCACCAACTCGGGTCCAATCGCGCAATCCGGCACCGACAGTGGTAATGAAGATACGGTTATTTCCGGGTCATTGGCACCTCTGTCCACCGATGTCGATACCGGCGATAGCGAAACATTCTCGGTCGCGCCCGGTGGCGCGCCGACGGACGGTGCCGTCACCATCGATGGCAATGGCGACTTTACATATACACCAAATGCCAATTTCAATGGAACGGACAGCTTCACCTACCGCGTCGTTGACAGCAAAGGTGCATCAGATACCGAAACCATAACGATTACCGTCAATTCAGTGAATGATGCGCCGGATACTGTTGCAGATACGGCGAATGTGGCCGCGACGGAATCAATAACCGTTCGCGTTCTTGAAAATGACAGCGATGTTGATCTCGAACTCCTGAATCTCGTCAGTGCGACGAGCGCCGGTGGTGCCAGTGTTTCAGTATCCGGGAAAAATCTGGTTTATACCGGCAACCCCAACGCGGCAACGGCGCAGATAGACACGATCACCTTGTCCGGAACGGTAGAAGCCGGTGACATCTACACGGTAACTGTGAACGGTAACGATGTTCCTTATACGGTATTGGCGGGAGATGTTGCTGGAGATAATGCCACATCGTTAAACAATGTTGCCGCCAAGTTGGTGCTGGCAATACAGGGCAATACGCCAGCGGACGCAGCCGTTACTGTTGTTGCCGGTTCCAGTGTGCCGACGGTGGTCCTGACGGCCAAAGCGGCCGGAACGCCGTTTGCAACAACTGTGTCAGCAACGGACATCACGGGAGGTACTGACGATGCGGGTGCAATTGTCGCGACAACCCGAAACAACGGTGTTGCCATCGCTGATTTGGCGCGCGGCACAACAACGTCGGATACTATCACCTATACGGTGACGGATGGCGTTGTTGCCAGAAATGAAACGTTAACAGACAACGTCGCCAATGTTGCCCAGGTTGATACCATTACGATTGCCGGTGATATCGAAGCTGGCGATACCTATGCCGTTACCGTAAACGGAACAACCGTTACATACTCTGTCACGGGAAGCGAAGGATCAGCGGCGAATCTGCAAGCAGCGATTGTTAGTGCCATTAACGGCAATAGCACTATAGCCGGAGTCATTACGGCTGCGACTGGAGGGTCGGCAGATAAAATCACCCTGACCGCCGATAGTGGCGGAACGTCCTTTACGGCTTCCGTTGTTGCAGGCAATGCTGGAGACAATACGGCCAGCGTCGCAGAATCGACGGCTAATGGCACGGGTGTGCAGCAGGTTGATACGGTCACTATTGCGGGAATTGTGGAATCAGATGATTTTTACAGTATCTCCATTGCCGGTATTGGGGCCACCAATTCAGGTGTCGCCGTCGAAATCGTGTATTCCGTTACGGGCAGTGAAGCGGACCTGGCGGCGGTTCGGACTGCATTGGTCGATGCCATTAATAATGATGTGGATGCCAGCGGATTTGTTGTCGCCAGTGCGGGGAGTGCGGATGGCGAAATTGTTCTGACTTCTGCGGTTGCCGGAGAAGCATTCGAGACATCGGCATTTGCAATTGATCTCGGCACCACCGACCTGAATACCGCAAGCCTGACGACGACGACGACAAACGTTGCTGCTGTCGCCCAGATCGAAACCGTGACGATCGACGGAACGTTCGAAGCCAATGATACGTTTAGCGTTACTGTGGATGGTACAACCGTGACCTACACAGTCCTGGGTTCGGAGACAAATCTTGCGGCTGTTCGCAATGCTGTTGTCGCTGAAATCAACGGTAATGGGGCGGTTGGCGCAAAAGTAACTGCTTCTGCAGGTGCTGCGGATGGCGAGATTATCCTGACGTCGGATACGCCGGGAACAGCATTCACGGCGTCCAGTGCCACCACCAATGTCAATGAGGAAACTTCGACCGGCACACTGGTGGTTACGGTTGGCGGGGTTAACAGCGCGCCGGTGGCCGATAATGATACGGCTGATATTCAGGAAGCCGGGACGGTTGCCATTGATGTTCTCGCCGGTGACACGGACAAAGATAACGATACGCTGACGATCGTGTCTTTTGATCAAGGCACTTATGGCTCCGTCACCGAAGATGCCGATGGAAAGCTTGTTTACAAGGCATCGGCGGCAGCAACAGAATCTCTTGGGCTGGACGGGAACGGTGATCCCGAAGAACTGGTCGATACATTTACTTATACAATCTCCGACGGGCAGGGTGAATTTGCCACCGGTACGGTGACGGTGACAATCTCTGGCGAAAACGATAACCCGGTTGCTGCCATAGATACGGTTGCTACCGTTGAGAACGGCGCGGAAGTTTTTGTCGATCTGCTGGCCAATGACACGGATATTGATGGCGATACGCTTGAACTTGATGAATTCAGTCTGGAATCGGCTCTGGGAGCAACCATCAATACTAGTGTCACTGAGGTGCCGCAGGTTGATACGGTTACGCTTTCCGGCACGATCGAGCTTGATGATTTTTACGAGATTCTGGTTAACGATGAACTGGTGACTTACACGGTTACGTCGTCGGATGTGGCGGGCGATGCGGCAACCAACCTTGCAAGTGTGCGCAATAACATCATTTCAGTGATCGACGCCAACAGCGCGATGTCGGCAATTATTACGGCAAGTTCGGGTAATGCCGGTGAAATTTTACTGACGGCGGATACGGCGGGAACGCCTTTTGAGACCATTGTCGGGACGTTTGATGCCGGTACGGCCACCAGCAACATTGACAATGATATCGCCGTTGTAACAACAACTGAAAACGTCTCTACGGGCAGCATCGGTTATGACGTAACCGGCGTTACATCGCTTGAATCACTTGGTCAGGGCGAAACGCTGACCGACACCATTACCTATACCGTGACCGACGGCAACGAAGGCGAAGACGATAACGATGTGACGATCGGATCAGAAACTGCCAACGCTGCGGCGGTTTCACAGGTCGACCGGGTCACGCTGGATGGAACCGTCGACGAGTATGAAATTGGCGACACTTACAGTGTCACGGTCGATGGAACGACGGTCACCTACAAAGTTGTCGATAATGACAGTGATCTGGAAGATATTCGCGACGGCTTGATCAATGCGATCAATGCCAATGCCACGCTCAGTACAATCGTCGTCGCGGCGGATGACGGCAATTTTGACGACTTCCTTTTGACAGCAGTCACGCCGGGCACCGCTTTCTCTGCGTCAGGTTCTTCCGTCAATACGGGCACGGCGACGGGCACGCTTAATGTTCTGATTTCGGGCGTCAATGACGGACCGAATGCTGTCGCTGACACTTATGGTACCGCAGCAGTTGATAGCGACGTCGATTCCAGTGCCACATTCACGGTCTCTGCCGCAGACGGACTGCTTGCCAACGATACGGATGTCGATGCCAATGATGTTCTTGTCGTAAAATCGGCAGATGCCTTCAGTGCCAAGGGCGCGGCGATCACCGTCGGTGCGGATGGCAGCTTCATTTATGCGCCGATCGGGGCAGATGGATTTACAGAATTTTCAGTTGGCACCATCACAACAGATTCCTTCTCTTATATAATTGAAGATTCTGAAAACGCCCAGGCGACGGCGACAGTTACCTTCAACGTTGTTGTGGTTGGTGGTCGGGTCGATGTATCCGGCATTGAAACCGTCACTCTTCAGGCCGGAGTGAAAGACGAAGTCATTGGCTCGTTGGACGACGACGACATCACGCTCGTCGGTGTCGCTGAGGTCGGTGATTTCTTTGAAGGCGGAGAAGGTGGAGATATCGTTCATCTGGACGACAACGGCAATGTGATTGCCGTCAAAACCACCGAGAGCATCGTTGGTGGAGCCGGTGACGATACGATCAACGTCATTGATTCGGTATTCGATCCGACATTCTCGGGAAGTTCAGTCTTTGGCGGCGCAGGCGACGACACACTGTCCGGTGGTTACGGAAACAATGTGCTGGATGGCGGGACCGGCAGCGACACGCTGAGTATGGCCGATGAAAACGGCTGGATCAGTGTCGATATGTCGAACGGGCAGGTCTATGGGGCTGCCGGGTCGACACGGTTCTACAATATTGAAAATGTGGTCGGCTCCGCCTTTGACGACACCTTGACGGGCGGTGACGGTGCCAACATTCTGACTGGCGGTGCCGGAAATGACATCATAACCGGCGACGGGTTCAGCAGATTTACTTCGGCGCGGAGGCTGCAAAATGTCGGGCCGGGTGACCCGCAGGTCAGTACAGTCACGCTGGTCGGAACGGTTGAAGATGGCGACCGGTATACGTTTACGATTAACAGCCATCCGGTCGATGTTGTTGTCAATGGCGAAGCCGATCTGGCGGCAGTTGCCCAAACAGCTGCAAGTCTGATCAATGCCGCCGCCAATAACCTGGGTTTGACGGCTGTTTATAATTTGATTTCGGCATCGGTCGGGACGGGTGGAGAGGTTGTCATCTCGTCGACTGAGCCGGGAGGATCGTTCTCTCTTTCGACAACGGCGACCAACTTCACTCCGGTCGATGATCAGGCCGTAAGTATTTTCTCTGACTCTCCCTTTATACCCGAAATGATAATGCCGCCTGAGGGTGATCTAGGGCCAATGATAATGCCGGCCACACCGCAGACGGATACAGTGTCTGTTGCCGGGACCGTCGAAGTTGGTGATATCTACAGTCTGACTGTCGACGGATTTACGGCAAATTACATTGTCCAGGCGGGTGACGTGAACCTGACCGACATTCGTGACGGACTGCTGACGGAATTACAGGCGGTGATCACACCGACTGGCGTCACTGCGTCAGCTTCAGGTAGTACAGATATCGCCCTGACCGGTACTCTGGTGGGCCCATATGTGGCCACCGGACTGGCTGTTAATACCTCAACCGGGGCAGGCATCAATGACAGCACGATGGTCGTCGCTACTGAAGGCCCGGGCGCAGACATTCCGCAGATCAGTTCGCTCAAGATTCTTGGCGATGTCGAACCTGGTGAAGATTTCTCCGTCTATGTTAGCGGTTATAACGGAACTTATACGGCGACCTACACCGCTGTCGCAGGCGATACAATCTCCAGCGTCCGGGCGGCGCTGATCGCGGATATCAATGCCAATAGCAGCGATGCGACGGCAACCGTTGGTGCGGATGCCGGTGAAATCATTCTGACCGGTGCCCCTGATATCTCACCGGGCAGTTTCAGTTCCAGCTACACAAGCCCCGAACTTTCCGGAGATGACATCCTGTTCGGTGGCGCAGGTGCGGATACACTGGATGGTGGCGGCGGCAACGATATTCTTGACGGTGGTGCCGGAAACGACACCTTCCACGTCTCGAGAGGTGATGACCGTGTTCTTACCAACAGTCTTGGGGATGTGCTGAAGGCCGACTCGCGGTTCGAGGTGACTGACGGTGAATTGCTGGCCAACGGCGACCTGCTCCTGACCTTTGAAGATCAATCTGACGACACCCTGCACACGGTTACCGTTGTCAATCAGATCGAAGATCCGATTGCCCAATTCTCGTTCTATGACGAAGGTGTTGAGCGCACCGTCGATGTATCGCTGATTGTCGATGGATCGGCGTTAACGGCGGATACGGCGATCCTTGGCTCGGCGACGGGTGACGACACGATTACAGGCGGAAGTGGTAACGACATTCTTGCCGGTGGTGGCGGCGCTGACGTCCTGAATGGTGGTGCGGGTAACGACCTTCTTTATGGCGGAGCAGGCGATGACCTCTACGTCGCATCAGTCGGTGATGATGAAATTCTGACCGGTGGCGGTAACGATGTCCTGACTCTCGGTTCTGATTTCGAAATCCAGTCGGTCGTGCTGGATACGAGTTATGGCGACTTGTTGATTTCCGGCCAAGAGGGAGGCCGCGGCGCATTCTCGATTGAAATTATAGATCATACCAGCGAACCGCTGACCCAGATCATTTACGATTTTGATGAAGACGGAACGCTCGATACCTACAGTCTGACTCCGACATTCGCGGCAACAACAGATGCCGACACACTGGTGGTCGGTAGTGACGATGCGGGCGGGGAAATCCTGTCGGGTGCCGGTGGCGACGACATCATTCTCGGTAACGCCGGGAGTGATACACTTTCCGGTGGCGCTGGTGACGATCTGCTTGAAGGCGGGCAGGGAGACGATGATATCGATGGCGGTCTCGGTACGGACACCATCGATTATTCCAATATTACAACCGGGAACTCCGGGATAAACGCGGACCTGGCTCAAGGGACAGTGGTGACGCCAGGTGGTTCCGGTCTCAATGGAATGTTCGGGATTAACGCCAATAATCATCTGGTCAGCATAGACCCTGTTACAGGAGTCGAGACGCCGGTTAGCGGCACGAGTCTTAGCTCAGGGTCTATTCTCGGGTTTAGTGTTTCCGACACAGGCCGGGCGTTTGCACTTGAGCAAAGCGTCGGCAATAACCTGATTGAAATTGACCTGGAAACGGGTGCGATTATTGGTACCACGGGGTTATCTAACTTTAACGTAATGAGCGATCTTGCGATCCAGCCGGGTAGCGGAACCATTTACGGGGTTGGTGGTGAAAATGGGACATCGCTGTTTACGATCGATCCGGTAAACGGTGAAACACTTGTTACTTCGACTCTCCCGGTTATGGGAGGGGGGAGCACCGCGCTTGCATTTGCCCCTGATGGCACATTCTATCTTTCTGATCCCAATCATGCGGGGGTTGGCTATGCCAGCGGCCTCGCTACGCTTGATCCGACGTCGGGAGCAACGCTCACGACCAAGGCAATTTCAACACAGATAGCATTCGATGGCCTTGGTGTGAGTCCTGATGGAACGATTTATGGTTCCAGTGGCACACTCTTATATACGATTGACCCGACGGGTACGACCGCGATTGCGACTGTCGGGTCGACTTTGTCAGGCGGCGGTGGCAACGATACCTTGAATACCTTGAGCGATATCGACTTCCTGGGCGGTGCTGGCCTCGGAAATGACCACGTCGTCAATATTGAAAACGTCATCGGCTCAGATTTCGATGACCAGATTTTCGGTGATGCCAGTGATAATCTTCTTGTTGGTGGGGCTGGCAACGATGTCCTGAGGGGCGAACAACTGCCAGTTGCAGACATTTCGCAGTGGGCGGCGAACGCAACCGCAAGCTCGGAATACAATATATCTCCAGGCGACTGGAGCGCTTTCCAGGCGACCGGAGCGCCGGATACGTTTGAGTATGGGGATATCGAGACAGCCTGGACGGCGGCGGATTATAATTCTAGCGAAGAAGGATCATCTTACGTCAATATAACCGATGGTGATTTATATATATGGGATTTTGATGTTGATTTCGGTGGCCTGTCGGTCGATGACGGCACAAACGACGCCTATGACGGCGGCTTGGTGCTGTCTTTTGGAACATCAGGAACTGCTGATGTTTCTTATGATCCGGGGAGTGTGACCTTGGCCCCCAGCGGGCAAGTCCTTGATGGCGACCCGCAAGTGTCAGGTGATGTAGAAGCGCAGCGCAATGTTTACGTATCTTCTGATGAGGGGTTCGCCCGGTTTATTGACAGTTTTACCAATACCGGAACCGATCCAATAACAGTTACGGTACGGCTGGATTCCAATCTGGGCTCTGATGATGATACCGAAGTGCTGGCAACGTCGTCCGGCGACACGACACTGACGGCGGGCGACAGCTGGTTTGTTTCTGACGACACATTAAGTGGAACGCCAGATGGTACGGATGATCCGACCCTGGTTCACGTTTTTGCGGACAGTGGTGGTGTCGCCGATTCCGCCAGTTTCGACAATGCCAATGAATTCGGGGTCAATGATGACTTTAATTATGAATTCACGCTGACCCTGGCGCCCGGCGAAACCAAATCGCTGCTTCATTTCGCTGCACAAAACGCCAATCAGGCGGACGCAACGGCCAAGGCGGGGCAACTGGCTGGCCTGCAACTTGGCGCGCTGGAAGGCATGACGCTTGATCATAAAGCGGAAATCGCCAACTGGGACTTAAGCGGGCAGCCAGATGCAGCTTTCGCCGGGCCAGGCGCAATTACAGCTCCGGCAACAAATGATCCCGCCGACCCCAATCCTACGGATCAATGGCTGGAGGTCAGTTTTGATACAGTAGTAAATGCCACCGGTGTTACGATTTATGAATCCTATAACAGCGGCTTCGTGACCCACGTCGATCTGGTCGACACGTTTGGCGTTTATCACACGGTTTTTGATGAGGATATCGACGGCGCAGACCCGACCCCACAACTCAATTATGGCGACACACTTGGGACGTCTGGCCAATTCAGCATTGATTTTGAGGCGACAGGTTATCTGGTCGAAGCGGTGCGCGTCTATACGCGTAATGTCGATGACTATGACGAGATTGATGCCGTTCAACTGAGAGGTGATATTGCAATCGATCCGACGGCGTTCGGGGATGATGTTCTCGTCGGTGGTGCCGGAGACGACACCTTGTTCGGTGGTGCAGGCAATGACACTCTTGATATGTCTGCAGCGACCGGGAATATTTTTGCCAATCTTCAAGGCAATCAGTCCTCGACCGTTTCCGTTATTGACGGGCAAGGCGGGACGGATACGGTAACCGAGTTTGAAAACCTGACCGGCGGGTCGGGAAATGACCTGCTCTATGGCGGCGAAACGACCAATATCATAGATGCGGGTGGCGGAGCCGACACGCTTCGAGGCCGGGGCGGGGCCGATGTTCTGACGGGTGGTGCAGGTGCTGATATCTTCCGCTATACGGCGGCATCGGATTCTACGGCGACGGCGACGGATACAATTACGGACTTCGACGTGGCGGGCGGCGACAAGCTTCTGCTGGAAGGGCTTGAGGTTGGCACGTTCGCCTATCTGGGTGCTGGCGCGTTTACGGCGACGGGAAATACCGAAGCGCGGTTCGATGATCTAACCAGTACCCTGATTATTGATACGACGGGCGACGGCACCGCCGACATGGAAATCAGCATGACCGGCGTCACGGCGGCGGACCTGTCGGCCAGCAGTTTTGACGTCACTGTCGTTCCTGATATTTCCATTGATAATGTTGCCGTCAGTGAAACGGCCGGAACAGCGACGTTCACCGTAACCCGCTCGGGCGATCTCAGCCGGGAAAGCACGGTTGATTATGCGACAGTAGACGGAACGGCAACAGCCGGTGTGGACTATGATGCTGCGTCCGGGACATTGACGTTTGCCGCCACTGAAACAACGAAAACAGTTGTCGTTGAAATCAACGATGATCTGCTGGCCGAGGGTTTTGAAGATTTTGACCTGATCCTGTCCAACGCCAACGCCGCGCGTATCGTCGATGGCGAAGGAATTGCCGGTGTTATTGATGACGAGCCGGAAATTCTCGGTGCCACGCCTGCTGTTGGTCGTCTTCAGTTCGATGGTGTTGATGATCTGGTCAGCATCAGCGGTACAGCGCAAAACCCGGGCACTGGTGATATGACGGTTGAAGCCTGGTTCTACTGGGATGGTACACCACCTGCAGCCAGAGAAAACATCCTTTCCAAAGGCAACGGAGCGGTTGCTCAGGACGGTTACAGTGTATTCATTAGCGCAAATGGGGAACTGGCTGTCCGGTTGTCGACCACCGATGGCGGTGATGTGGAAACGCAGGCGTCGCAGGTTGTTGATATAAGCGGCGAAGCCGCTGGGTGGTATCACGTCGCTATGGTCATTGACCAGACCAATGGCACGATTGAGGGTTATCTGGATGGATTAAATTCCGGCTGGACGGCTGATGTTGACATTGGGGACACTTTCACGCCCGCCGAAATCGCGCCTGGGGCAGATTTCACCATCGGTGCCGGTTCAGGTGGTGGAAGCCACTATCAGGGCGAAATTGCAGACGTCAGGGTCTGGGATGCAGCGCGTCCGGAAGTCGACATCCAGAGCACAATTTTCAAACATCTGAACGACACCGAAATCGCCGCCAGAACCGATCTCGTTGGAGCGTGGGACTTTGAAGGCGAACTTGAAACCGCAGGGGTCATCACCCTCGAAAACCTTGTCACCAATGCCTTTGATGCGACGCTTGGTGATGGCGTCGATGTCGCAACAGAGCCTTTGTTCCTTGGTGCCAATACAGCAAATTATATGGAGCTCACCGGCACCGAAGGTGTGCTGGTCGACAATACCAGTAATGCGGTTAATCCGGACAGCTTCACGGTCGAAGTCTGGGTGAAATCCGACTTTACCGATTCTGGCAATCACCGAATCGTCACCCTGGAGTCAACAACCGAAGATTTGGCCAGCTGGAATGTTCAATCCAACGATGGTGTCTTCAAGTTCGGTGTCAATGATGCCAGCGACGTCTTCTATGGGTTGGATTCCGGAGTCTCGTCACTGGATGGGGCCTGGCATCATCTGGCGGCCAGCTATGATGCAACCAGCGGTGCGCTTGCATTTTATGTTGATGGTGCGTTAACCGCTCAGGACACGACCGGCGGTGGACCGCTGTTGCCCGGCGGCGATCAGATGATGATCGGTCGCTTCGATACGGATACGGCACAGGGCTGGGAAGGCCAGATTGCCGATGTCCGCCTCTGGGATTCACCACGCCCGGTCGATGATATCGATGGCCTGATGGACGGCTATGTTGCCAATGACAGTCCCGGACTGGTCGGCAACTGGCGGCTTGACGCCGAATCTCAGACAACAGGCGAAACAGATGATGCAACGGGAGCCAACGCGGGCGTTCTGGTTGGTAGCCCGCTCTTCTTCGAGGATGGTCCGGCAATCTTTGGGGATGACCTGACGACCGACGAAAATGCGGAAATTCTGGGATCAATCGGGGCAATTGATCTGGATGGCGATAATCTCAGTATTGCTGTTTCTTCTGATCCCGCAAACGGGACGGTCACCGTCGATGATAATGGCTTTTACACTTACACGCCAAATGATGATTTCAACGGCACGGACAGCTTTACTGTTGCCGTAACCGAAGTTCCGCCCGAGCCGGAATTGGGTAGCGCGCTCAGTTTTAACGGCACCAACACGGTTGTACCGACGCCGATCACGACACTGCCTGCCGACTATACGCTGGAAGCATGGTTCAAAACCCCGACGAACCTTAGCGGTAATTATCGACCGATTATGTCGAAGCATACTGGCGGCGGAAACGGCAATGCCGAGTTTAATCTTCAGGTTCAACAAGGTGGCAACCTGAATTTCTTCTCGGGCACGGGCTCCGACATAAGCCTGAATGGCGGAGTTCTCGTGGCGGACACCTGGTATCACGTGGCCGTGTCGGTCGATGGGACGTCCGGCGCTGCGGTTATGTATCTTGATGGTGAAAGTGTTGCCACGGATACTGCTGGCGGTGCCGCGCCATCAGGAAGCAATGCTTTGGAAATCGGCCATTACAATAATGGCAGCAATCAATTCTATGACGGTGTCATCGACGAGGTTCGCGTCTGGCAGGATGTCAGAACGCCAGCCGAAATTGCCGACAATTTTGCAGGCGTTGTCGATCCGGCATCGGATAATCTTGTTGCCCAGTATTCCTTCGATGAAGAGACCGGCACGGTACTGACCAATTCGTCGACCGACGCATCTGCTGTTGCGGATGCTGCAATTAACAATGCAACCCGAACAGACGGCTTCGATTTGAGGTCCAACCTGTCGCTCGATTTCGATGGGTCGAACGATTACGTCGACGCAGGCACACTCGATCTCGTTAACGACGCCCTGACCGTTGAATTCTGGATGAATCCTGATTCATCAAGTCCCTTCGAATATTTGTTTGAAATGGGCGCCACCGAGAACGGCAACGCGGGCATGCGAATTGAGTTGGCCAATGAGGGTGAAATTTATCTTTCCCTCAGCGATGGCACGGGCCTTGCGCAGCATAGTGGCAACGGGATTGCGACATCATGGACCTACAATACCTGGAATCATGTGGCCGTCGCGTACGACGGAGCGGACGCAAACATATATGTCAATGGCACGCTGGTAGATACTATTGACGCCAGTGCACTTGGCTCGATCGTTGATGGCGATGGTACGGTAAATATCGGTCGTGCTCCGGGCGGCAGCTATTATGACGGCTCGATCTCCGATATGCGGGTCTGGGATTATGCCCGCACACCTGCGGAAATTCAGACGGCCAAAGACCAGCGTCTTCAGGGGGATGAAGACGGGCTGCTCCGCTACTGGCCGATGGATGAGAAAGCCGGAACGATCATCGAAGATCTGACCGGCAACAGCGCCGGTGGCACAATCAACAGCGCTGTTCGCGTGGCGGACGATCCAAACCTGACACCATCGACGGTCACCACAACCTACAAAACCATCACTGTTCAGGTTGATGCGGTCAATGATGTGCCGGTTGCCACAGTTTCAAATGCTGAGATAACTGAAGACATCCAACAGTTGATCACCCTGACCGGGAACGACGACATTGATGGCGGCTCAATCACCGATATCACCGTCACCGGCCTGCCGGACAATGGCAAACTTTACCATACGACCGATGGCTCAACCCTGGGTGCCGAAATTACGGCTGCCGATGTCAGTGTTTTCACCAATGGCGGCAAGGTCATATTTGTCCCCGATACAGATTTCGTCGGTGCAGACGATATTACGTATACCGTGACAGACGCTACGGGACTGGTTTCTGTTCCGGCGACGGTGGCAATTGACGTTACCAATGTGAACGATGCGCCGGTTCTGTCGGCAGAAGTTACGCATGGTTCAACCAGCCTTGATATCGCGACCTCCGGCGCTGCTGACTGGGAGAGCTTCGAGATCAATGGCGAGACCTATCTGGCGGTGGCCAGCCATTTAAACAGCAGTTCGCCCAACATCGACTCGGTGATCTATAAGTGGAATGGTAGTCAGTTTACCTCGATCCAGAACATTGCCACCATCGGCGCTCTGGACTGGGAGAGCTTCCAGGTCAGCGGTGAGACCTATCTGGCGGTGGCCAACAGTTACGATGGTAGTTCCTACGAAAATATCAGCTCGGTCATTTACAAGTGGAATTCCTCCACGAGCCAGTTCGATGTCCACCAGTCGATTCCCACCGAAGCCGCAACCGAGTGGAATAGTTTCGAAATTGCCGGAGAGACCTATCTGGCGGTGGCCAACGCTTTTGATGGAACATCGCCGAATTCGCGTAACATCGATTCCGTCGTTTACAAATTTAATACCGGAACCAGCCAGTTCGATGTGGTGCAGACGATTCCGACCAGTGGTGCAGCCGACTGGGACAGCTTCGAGATCAATGGCGAAACCTATCTGGCAGTCGCCAACAGTTTTGATGACAGCTCGTACAACATCAATTCAGAGATCTACAAGTGGAACGGGACCCAGTTTACCTCTATCCAGTCGATCCCGACCAATGACGCCTCGGATTGGGAGAGTTTCCAGATCAATGGCGAGACCTATCTGGCGGTGGCCAATTCATTCAATGGCAGCTCGTACAGTATCAATTCTGAAATCTTCAAGTGGAATGTCGGAACCAGTCAGTTCGACTCGATCCAGAGCATTCCAACCAGCAACGCCGTTGACTGGCAGAGTTTTGATATTAACGGCGAAACCTACCTTGCCGTAGCCAATAACTGGAACGGCAGCACCAACAACGTCAATTCTGAGATGTTCAGATGGAATTCCTCCACCAGCCAGTTCGACTCGATCCAGACCATCGCCACCAACGGCGCTTATGACTGGGAAAGCTTCGAGATCAACGGCGAGACCTATCTGGGTGTTGCCAACCATTCTGTGGGTGCCACATACGACCAGACCTCCAGGTTCTACCAACTGGATCCGGACACCGGCCTATTCGTCGCCGCTACCAACGTAGTTCTTCCATCCTTCGTTGAGGATGCTGCCGCAATATTTGTCGAGCCTGGGTTTGTCGTCACCGATATCGATTCGACCGATTTCGATACTGGTAGTCTGACGGTGACGATTACCGGCAACGGCACCGCCGATGACCGACTGACTGTTGCCAACATTGGCACGGGCGATATCGAAGTATCCGAAGCCACCGTGACCTTCAACGGTACGGCCATCGGCACCTTCTCCGGGGGAGTCGGCACAGGCGATCCACTTGTAGTTACGCTGAACGCAAATGCCACTGTTGAAACGACCCAGGCACTGGCGCGCGCCATCACGTATTCGAACGTGTCTGATACGCCAAGCGAACTCGATCGCACCATCACGTTCAATGTTGATGACGGTGATATCGGCGGCGTAGGTGGTCAGTCTCTCGATTTTACCCAAACAGTCACCGTAACGGCGACCAACGATGCGCCGGAATTCATCGAGGCGACTTTGGCACTGACACCGTCGCTCAATCTGCACGGGACGTTTTCTTCCGTAACTGTTGCGGACTCCGCCATCCCGGCGAGCTTGAGTTCGATCACCATGGAAGGCTGGATCAATCCGCAAAGCACTGGGGCGTTTTCCGGGTTTATGGCCAAAGGGACATATGCAACTGGTAATGTCTTTGGACGCCAGGGCAATGCGCTCATCTTCCGTTCCGGCGGTACCGAGGTGAAAACAACGTCCGATCTGCTTACCGTCGACGAATGGCAGCACGTTGCTGCGACCTACGACGGATCGAACGTTTCGTTCTACGTCGACGGTCAGCTTGCCGAAACCATTGCGCTTTCCGGCAGCATTGACGCGACACAATCCCTCGGTATCGGCGTCGGAGACAGCACGGGTTCCAATGCGATCATGGGTTACGGAGAACATTCTGAATTCCGTTTCTGGGATAGCGCACGAAGTGAATCTGACATCGCCGGGTATATGAACTTCCGCGCCGACGGTACGGAAGCGGGGCTGGTTGGTGCCTGGCCGTTGGATGACGGGTCCGGTACGATAATTCGTAACGCTGATCCGGACGGGCCGAGCGCCACACTCAACGGCGGAAACTTTAACTGGGTCGCCAGCTTCTCGCCAGAATTCAAAGCATTGTCCATTGCTGCATTCACCGAAGATACTTCAGGTGCCGTGATAATTGATGATTCGTTTTTCATCACCGATGCAGATTCTACTGACTTCGATGGTGGCACGTTGACGGTTGAAGTTACCGGCAACGGCACGGTCGATGACCGCTTGGTTATCGCCGATCTGGGCACTGGGGATATTCAGGTCTCGGCGGGTGTCGTTACCTTTGCCACCACGCCCATCGGGACGGTTTCGGGCTCCGGAGCATTGGGCGACCCGCTGGTGATTGATCTGAATTCCGCCGCTACGCTGGCCTTCACTCAATCGCTGGCCCGCGCCATTCAGTTCGACAACATCTCTGATAATCCAAGCTTGGCGCAACGCACTGTTTCCTTCACGGTCAACGACGGCGACGGCGGAGTCAGCACGGCGTTAGAGCGCCGGGTGAGTGTAACCGGAACCAACGACGCACCGGAAATTATCGGCGTACCGTCAGCGGGCGGACGGCTTCAGTTTGATGGTGTTGATGACTATGTCGGCGTCGGGCGCGGTGCGGCGGACAGCCTTGCGATCACCGGTGACCTGACGATAGAAACCTGGATCAATCCAAGGTCGTTTGAATCAAACGGTAGCGAAAATGCCATATTGGCGTTCTCGTCCAATCTTCATGATTCAGGCAGTTCTGACGACAACGCTTTATACGCCCTCTATACAAATGCCGATGGCAGCCTCAGTTATTTTCATGAATATGGCACCGGAAACTCAGATGTCAGTCTTGACTTCAGCGCCACCGAAGTTGGTATATCCGTAGGCGAATGGGCGCAGATTTCGGTAGTTCGGGACGCGGCGGCAAAATCCGTTTCGCTATATGTCAACGGTGAATTCCGTGCCAGTCAAACCTATACGGACAACCCGGATGGCGGTGGCGCAACCGACAATGGGCTGTCCATAGGCGTCGATACAGCGTCACAGGACTGGGATGTCACACCGGATAACACAAATTGGGACGGCGCGCTTGATGAAGTCCGCATCTGGTCTGAAACACGCACGGCAGAGGACATTGCCAGTTCCTACAACCGATCGCTGGATCTGACGACGCCACCATCGACGCTCGAAGGTTACTGGACGTTTGATGCCATTGACTTCGATGCAGGGAAGACGCCGGATCTGAGTGGTAAGGGTAATGACGCACAGGTTGCACATGGATCGCCTGCCAACCCGTTTGCCGGTGGACTTGAACTTGATGGCACGGGTGACTTTGTCACCCTGACCGGCATGTCTGCGCTTAATACAAGCACGGACGACATCACCGTCGAAGCCTGGATCAATCCCGATGACCTGACGGGTAATCAGGCCGTTGCCAGCATGGGCGATATGGAACTTTACCTGTCCGGAAATATCCTGCGGTTCCGTGCGCCGGGTCTGGACTCACCTATCGGAACTATCGCGATCAACGCTGGCGAATGGACACATGTGGCGGCGACCCTTGACGGGTCCAACCCGTCTTTGAGCACGATTCAGCTATATGTCAACGGCGTCGCGGATACTTCTGCAGCCTCCAATGGTGATGTGCAATCTTCGACATCCGGTTTGATTGGCTCCAGTACCAGCGGCATAGTTGATGAATTCTCCGGCCAGATTGCGGACGTTCGGTTCTGGGATGTGGTACGCGATTCTGGCGAAATCTCATTCGGGAAAGATTACCCGTTGAGCGGCGATGAAGCCGGTCTGATCAATTACTTCAGGTTGGATGAAGCGGGCAGTAGTACAGTCGGCGATTCTACAGGCGCGGCGTCCGGGACGCTGGCAGGGGACGCAGAGCTTGTTAACGCAACACCTCTTCCGCTCGGTCAGACCACCGTCAATTCCCTGTCGTTCGACGGTGCCGACGACATCGTCCGCATTGCCGACAATACCGACATCAGCATCACCGGCGACATAACGCTGGAAACCTGGTTCAAGATTGAGGACCTGCCGACCGACGGCTCCACGCTCGCCTTGATCAACAAATATTCGACGTCAGATGACGAACGGGCCTACGCCCTCATTGTCGGCGACCACGATGGCACAAGCACGGACGGTAACTATACGGTCCAGTTCAATACGTCTGATGATGGGACCGGTGGATCAGCCGCTATCAATAACCTGCTCGGCGATACCTACATCGAAGCCGGCAAATGGTACCATGTCGCCGCCACTTACGACGGCACGACCAAGAACATCTATCTGAACGGTCAGCTCGAAGCCTCGACCGATAACTTTTCTGGCCGCTCGATCAACGACAGCATTGGCGATCTGGCGCTGGGCGGTGAAGTGGATGGCGGCACGCCGACATCACTGTTCAACGGTGAAATGTCCGACACCCGCATCTGGAACGTGGCGCGCACCGGTGAACAGATCAGGGATAATCTGGGAACATTCGTTGATCCGGATGCGACGGATCTCATCGCCAACTGGCACCTGAACGACGCTTCTGAGGGCACAGCCACCACGTTAAGCGATGCCGCCGGCACGAACGATGGCACCGTCACAGGTGACCCGACGTTTGTTTCAAATACGCCAGAAATCTTTAGCACCGCCGTTCAGGCTTATGAAGACACCATTCTCACAAGCCAGATTATCGCCACCGACGCAGAAGGCGACACGCTGACCTATTCACTGGTTGACGGGGTTGATGACAATACGGCGACGGTGACATCCGAGGCACCAAATAATGACGCTGGCACAGCGCAGGTCGATACCATACAGATTCAGCGTGCCACGCAGGACACGGGTGATGCCTTTGGTTTGACCATCAACGGCACAGCCATCGAATACACCGCACTCGCCGGAGACACGACCAACCAGTCTATCGGAGCTGGCCTGAAGGCTTTGATCGAAGCGGATACAGCACTGAATGCGGCAGTTGCTGTCATTGTCGATGCCGGGGGCTTGATGACCCTGACCTCCAAGGTTCCCGGACAACCACTCGTCTATACGGCTTTGAATACAGTCGATGCTGGCGGAACTGATGATCAGACGATCGGGCCGGTTGTTTCGGTCACTGCAAATGTCAGCACATCGCAGACCGATCTGGTAACCCTCGCGGGCACCGTCGAAACCGGCGATGTTTACAGTGTCACCGTGGATAGCAATCAGGTCGATTATATCGTCACCGACGCGGATACAGATCTAACCGCTGTACGGACCAAGCTACTGGACGCCATTAATGCTGATGCAACCGTTGGCGGCATCGTCACGGCGAGCGTTGGCGATACCCCGACTCAGATCAGATTGACGGCTGATGCGGCAGGAACGCCGTTTACGGTTTCCGCAACGACGACGAACGTCACTGACATCGGTGCCGATCACGGTACCGTCACAGTTAACACCGATGGCTCGTTCACCTATACGGCGGATGAAAACTACAACGGTTCAGACAGCTTCGATGTCGCTGTGACGGATGGCAACACGATTACTCAACCGGTGAATTCCGGTTCACTTACCTTCGATGGTGTTGATGATTATGTTCAGGTTTCTCATGACGCTAATCTGGATGTGACCAACGCCTTCACGATTGAGTTCTGGGTGGATGCCGCCACCAACGGCTCGCAGGATTACATTCTGTCGAAATGGACGGGCTCTGGTGAGAGTTATTCCGTTCTTCATGGGTATACGGCTGGTCAGGTCAATTTCTTCTCTGTCGATTACACCGGAACCGATCCTGCCACCGGCACCAATATCGACATCGGCACCGACGGCTGGCATCACATCGCCTACACCTACGATGGCACGACCATGAAGGGTTACAAAGACGGCACAGAAGTCGTCTCGGTAACCACGTCATTTACGCTCGGGACAGGTGCCGGCGATCTGTTCTTCGGCGACCGGACCGCCACAGAGGGAAGGCATTTCGACGGTGGACTTGACGACATCCGCATCTGGGACGTCGCCCGCACAGGTACCGAGATTGCCGCCAGCAAGGATACCAGGCTCGACGGAACGGAAAGCGGCCTGCAGGGCAACTGGACCTTTGACGAAGGAACCGGAACAGCCACGGCGGATAATTCACCAAACGGCAATACGGGAACATTATCGACATCCGGCAGCGATGTGCCGGTGTGGTCTGCCGACCAGCCGTATCAGAGCACGGAGACCGTTCCCGCCGTCACCACCGAAACCATTACCGTCGACGTCGCCGCCGTTAATGACGCGCCGGTGATTGCCGGTGCGGTTACCGGCAAGAATGCCGTTCAGTTTGACGGGGTGGATGACAAGATCACCATTGCGGGTGACCCGGCACTGAATTTCGGTGCGGCGAAGGACTTCACCATTGAGTTGTGGGTCAATCCCAATGCCGCTGGCTCGGGTCGTCGGGCGCTTCTGGATAACAGCCACAACAACAACGGTACCACGGGGCAATCAGGCTTCCTGCTGGAGCTGAACGCTGCCAACGAACTGGTACTGTCGTTCACCCATGACGACTCAAATTCGACCGTTCCGACCATCGGTACGTTCCCGGCGGCAACCCTGACACCGGGCGACTGGCAGCATGTCACGGTGACGGCGGACCGGGACGGCGAAGCCACGGTTTATGTGGATGGCATTGCCAAGGGGTCGATGGATATCACGGGCGTTCAGGACCTTGGCATCGATCACGACTGGTTCCTGGGTCATCCGTCGGAAAACACGCCGTCAAGTCTGGTGCCGTTCGATGGTCAGATTTCCGAGGTGCGGATCTGGGATGATCTGCGCACCGCAGAAGAAATCACGGCCAATTACATTACCGAGATTGCCGATCCGAGCGCCGAGACGAACCTGCAGGGGTACTGGACGTTTGACGAAATTGCAGCCTCTGGCACCTCTTCTGACCTGTCACAAAACAGCAACGATGCGGCAGTCGGTCAAGGTGCACCGGTTAATCCGTTTGGTGAAACGCTGACACTTGATGGCAGCGATGATTATATCGATCTGCCCGATCTCGATACTGGCAGCACGCTGGACCAGTTCACGCTCGAAACCTGGGTCAATTTCAATACCCTGCCGACGTCCACCGGTGCGGCGGGTCGTATCCAACTGTTTGCCACGGATGGCGATTCAGGTATTCGCTGGTATCTGGAGAAGAACTCTTCAACCAGTGAAATTGAATTGTTCATCACGTCTGGCAGCGGTGCGAACCGGTTCACCAACTATGACTTCGCCGGCTCCGAGGGCGGCTGGCAACATGTGGCGGTCAGCGTCGATACGGTGGGCGACGCCATTGCCCTCTACGTCGATGGCACTCTGGCCGACAGCGGAACGCCGACGATCAGCGGTGTCAATCTTGGCCCGGCGGCTATTGGCGGGCATGGCGATGCACCAGATGAGTTTGTAGATGCGCAGATTGCCGACTTCCGTATCTGGGAAACCGTGCGCACCAGTGGCGAGATTGCCGGCAATTATAATACGCCTCTGACCGGCGCGGAAACCGGATTGCTGACCTATCTCAAACTGGATGGTGACACACTGGATTCTGCGACCAATGGCGGGACCACGGACGGGACGATCGTTGGTGGCGCGACGTTCGTTGACGCAACGCCGATCACGCTTGGTGAAACCACCGCCCGCGCGCTGGAGTTTGACGGGACCGGTGACTATCTCACCGCAGGGCGCGGCACGGGTGATGCGCTGGCGATTGATGGTGATTTGACAATTGAGGGCTGGATACAACTAAGCGCTCTCGGCGGTAATGAAAATATCTTCCTGTTCTCTGGAGCCGTTGGCGACACAGCAGCCGATCCCGATCCCGAAAATGCCCTGTATCGACTGACCGTTGACGTGAACGGCGATTTGTTCTCGCAACATGAAAGCGGTGCCGGAGTAGATACCCAAAACACATTTGATGCCAATCTCTCAGCCGGGCAATGGTATCATGTTGCCCTTGTGCGTGATGCTGCGGCCAAGACGTTGACAGCGGTTGTCGATGGCGTCGAGATCGGTACTCAGTCCTACACCGTCAACCCGGATGGCGGCGGGAACGGTCAATTGTTGATCGGAGCACCGGCTTTTGGCCCGGATAAATTCAGTGGTCAAATGGCCGATCTGCGTGTCTGGAATACCGTTCGCACCACCGATGAAATCGCTTCATCGAAAACCGAATTCCTGCCATCCGATTCCGTTGGCCTTGTTGCCAACTATCGTTTCGATGACGAACCGTCAGGACTTGCAACAGAAGTTCAGGATGCGACGGGGGGCAGCACCGTAACGATCAATGGCGATCCGACGTTTGTTTCCGATACACCAACCATCGCCAGCCTAAGCCTCTCGACAAATGAAGATACGGCAATCACCGGTTCATTTATTGCGACCGACATCGAGGGGGATGCGCTGACCTTCTTCGTTGAGCAGGCTAATCTGCCAGCGCATGGCCAGCTCCAGATCGATGAAGCCGGCAACTATACCTACACGCCGAGCGCAGATTATAACGGTTCTGACAGTTTCACAATTTCGGTCTATGATACCAGTGGCATAACCACGACGCAGGCCTTTACTGTTTCGGTTGCGCCTGCGGCTGACCTTCCGGAAGTGCTCGGGGCTGAAAATGCTGGCGGACGGATGCAGTTTGACGGTGTCGGTGACTTCGTAGCCATCGCTGATCCGAACGACAATCTTGATTTTAATACGTCAGGTTCGTTCACCATCGAGGCGACGATCAATCTGGCGGATGTTTCCGCCAGTACCGACCATACGATCATCGACGCCGGGGCCAATTATCGACTGTATGTCGTTGACGGCAAACTTGCGGTTTCGTCGAGTGCCGGAACCGTTGTCAGCCCGGTTGCCAACGTCAGTGCAGATGCCTGGACCAGCGTCGCCGCTGAATACGGTAGCGCCGGTGGCGGCATGGTCACGCTCTATGTGAACGGTGTCGAGGTTCATCAGGCCGCATGGGACGTCGGGACCAGCAATGATGGCGATGTGCTGATCGGTGCTGATGTTGGCGAAACAAATTACCTGGAAGGTCAGGTTGACGAGGTCCGCATCTGGTCACCAGCACGCGGTGGTGACATAATCGCCGAGAACCATGATCAGTCGATCCTCAATCCGTCTGGCGATTCCAGCCTCGTCGGGTATTGGGACTTCAATGATTTCAATGCGACCGCCGGCACGGTCGCGGATCAGAGCGCCAGCGGCAACACGGCCCAAATTTACCACGGCTCACCGGTCAATCCGGCTGCCTCGGCGCTGTCCTTTGATGGTAGCGATGCCGTCGTGCTGAGCAATGTGGCGGGGCTTTTGGGGGCGAGCACCGACTTCACCTGGCAAGCCTGGATCAATACGACACCGTCGGGCACCAATCAGACGATCTTCTCGATCGGACAGGATCCGGGTTCGAACGGAAACCGGGGCACGTTCCAAGTTGGCGACACTGGCAATCTTGAATTCAATGCCTCGGGCATCCCGACGATTAGCGCGTCCAGCATCGTTGCCGATGGCATCTGGCACCATGTTGCCCTGAGCAACTCGGGTGGCAACTATGAGTTCTTCGTCGATGGTGTTTCCGAAGGCGTGCCCCAGACCATCGGCGCGCCGGGCTTCATTCCGATCGCGTCGGAGGCTCAAATCGGCCAGGCGATCTTTGGCAACGAGCAATATTTGGGTCAGATCGCCGATGTTCGCGTTTATGATGCAGCGCGGGACGCGACGGCGATCGCCGGTGACATGGACATTCCGATTGACCCGGGCCTCGATGCGACCCTGGTTGGGTACTTCCCGTTGGATGAGGTTAACGGCGCCACCGATCTTGCCGCCACCTCGGGCGGAGACAGCAGTGGCACCATCTCCGGAGCCACTTTCGACGGTTCCCCTCAACACCTTGGCCCGAACACGGCACGGACCATGGAGTTTGACGGGGTTGATGATACCGTTTCCATCGCCCATGACGCGTCGCTCAACCTGGGTAATGCCTTCACCATCGAATTCTGGATCGAGGCCGAAACTCCGGCGACCACGGATCAGGCCTATGTCGTATCGAAAAACAACTCCGGTGCCGTTGAAGGTTATTCGGTTATTTATGATTACCGCGATGTCACCAGCACAGCAGGTACAGTCGAATTCTATTCCGAGGCCTTCACGGGTGATGATCCGCGTGTCGGCAGCGAGATCTTCGTTGGTGATGGTGCCCTGCATCACGTCGCCTACACTTATGATGGCGTGACGTTGAAGGGGTTCAGGGACGGTATCGAAGTGCTGTCTGTCGACAAGTCCTTTACCCTGACTGATGGCGGCGGGCCGTTGACGCTTGGCAGCGCCACCAGCAGTGGCAGCAATGTCGGCTTTTTTGATGGCGGCCTAGCTGATGTGCGGATCTGGGATTCGGCCCGCAGCCCCGATGAAATCACAGGCTTCATGTTCAACAATGTGCCTGTTGACAGCAACGATTTGATCGCCAACTGGCGTCTGGATGACGCGGGTGTGGGTACGGCAACCACGGCAGTAGATGCCGTCGGAGATCTGGATGGGACAATCATTGGTGATCCCCAATATATCACCAACGCACCGGTTATCCTCAGCACGTCTGTGGATGCGCAGGAAGATACCCTGCTGCGCGGCCAGATTGTTGCCGAAGATGCGGATGGTGATGCGCTGACTTATGCGCTGGCTGACGGCGTTGATGACAACACGGCGGTTGATTTTGGCGAGACCGCCAATACCGCGGGCGCGGCACAGGTTTCGACGGTCCAGATCCTGACCGTCGATCAGTTTGGCGTTTACTCCGTCGATCTGAACGGGATCACGTTCCAGGACTCCGATACGTTGACAACGACAGCCGCTGCCAAAGCAGCGGGCCTTGCCGCCGACATTGATGCGGATCCCGCCTACAACGCGTCCGCCACGGGTGATACCGTCACGATTACGGCTGCGGTTGCCGGCACGCCATTTACCATCAACAACCAGACCGCAACAGGTTCCGGAACCATTGGTGCGCCGGTTACGACAGTTACGGCCTCCGCTGCGGTTGCCCAGGTTGATGTCATAACCCTCGGTGGTACCGTTGAAACCGGCGACATTTATAGCGTCACGGTGGACGGCAATCAGGTTGATTATACGGTTACCGTCGACGATATAACACTCATTGACGTCCGCACCGGATTGCTCGACGCGATTAATAACGACGCGACGGTTGGTGGCATTGTTACGGCAACAGTCGGCGGTGCAGCGGGCGAGATTGACCTGACAGCGGATGCGGCGGGTACGGCATTCACGTCGTCAACGTCTGCGACCAATATAACAGACAAACAACCCGATCACGGCGACCTGACGCTCAATACGGATGGAAGCTATGAATACACGCCCGATGCCAACTACAGCGGTACGGACAGCTTCACGGTCGACGTTACTGCTGGCGGCGACACGGTTTCGCAGGAAATCACACTCGACGTCAAAGCCGTAAGTGACGCGCCGGATGTTTATGCGACGACGACCGGTACGGCGCTACAATTCGACGGTGTCGACGATGTGGTGAAGATTGCCGACAATACTCTGTTCGACGGCACCAACGGTTTGACCCTTGAGGTCTGGGCGATGCTGCCGGATGCCAGCGTCGGGACGGCTCAATCCCTGGTCAGCAAGTGGGACAGTACAACAAACGAGAGGGGTTACACCCTCTACGTCAACGCTACGGGTAATGTGGCCGTCAGCACCAGCGCGGATGGCACGTCCTTCCAGAACTTTGATACCGGGGTCGCCGTCACCGACGGCACCTGGAACCATTACGCGCTCAGCATTGATGGTGGCGACAACACCTTGCAGGTGTATCTCAACGGCGAGGCCATTGGCGGCAACCAACCCTTCAATGGACCCTTGTTCGCCAACGACGTGGATGTCGCCATTGGCGGCTTGCCTGAAGAGGACGCGTCCTACCTGACCGGCGAGATTGCCGACGTCCGTATCTACGACGACGCCCGCACCGTCGATGAGATTCGCGCTGACATGGGTGGCGATACGTCGGCTGATGCCAATCTGCAATTGCGCTATGATTTTGAAGATATAACCGGCCAGACCGTCATCAACCGGGCCAATCCGGGAACCCATGACGCCACTTTGGGGACGACGACGGCGGTCACCGCCGACGACCCAGTTATTGTGCCGAGCGTCGGTCAGGCGATTGATCTGGATGGGACTGGCGATTATGTCGACACGGAACTGACAACGTTTGCCGATACCTACACAATGGAAGCCTGGATCAATCCTGACAATGTGACCGGATTCAAGGTGATCTTGGGTAAAAACGCCGTCGAAGGCGGGGGCAATGAAGATCTAGAGTCTGCACTTTACTTGTCGGGTGACGATCTTAAATTAATTCTCGGTGATGGAACGTCAGGATTTGATATCATCTCTACGGGCGTTGGCGTCATCAAAGCGAACACCTGGCAGCATGTGGCGGCCACGGTCGACAAAACAAATGATACATTCTCGATCTTCGTTGACGGGATTGAAGAAGCGACAGGCACCCTGACGAACACGACCTTCGCGTCCAGTGCAAACGGGCTCCAGATCGGACGGTTTAATAACGGCGCAGAGCAGGTGTTTGATGGTCAGATTTCCGATGTTCGTGTTTGGGATACGGCCCGCACAGTCAGTGAAATTGCCGACAACATGTCCTCCACCCTTGCCGGGAATGAATCCGGCCTGGTCGCCAACTGGCGTCTGGACGGTGATGCGGACGATCTGACCAACGCCCACGATGGAACACTTGTAGGCGATCCGGTCTTCGTCGATACCAATCCATTCATCACTGCCGAAGACGCGGCGCTTTACGGCAAGCTCAACGTCACCGATATCGACGATGTGTCCGGCTTCACCTTCAGTGTCGAAGGACAGGGCGACAACGGCACGGTCACTGTTGATTCATTGGGCGACTGGATTTACACGCCGAAAGAAAATTATTTCGGTGCAGACAGTTTCGAGCTTCGGGTCACGGACCCGCAAGGGGCGTCCACAGTTGAAACCGTTTCCGTCACCGTTGCGTCGATCAATGACGCGCCGGAAATTTCCGGCGTGCCGATTGTCGCGAACGCCCTTAATTTCGACGGCGTCGATGACGTTATCACGGTCAGCAGCAACGCGGCTCTGGACTTCGGCACGGGTGATCTCACCCTGGAAGCCTGGGTCAATCCGTCCGAATACCCGGACAGCTTCCATCACAGAATCTTTGACAATTTGCAAAACGGCGCGGGTTATCTGTTTACCATCGGTACTGGCGGTGATTTGAACCTGTTCTTTGGCGATGATACATCCACGTCCTTCGGCAGTAATTTTGTTGGCACCACCCCTGCGGTGGCACTGGATCAATGGAGCCACGTCGCGGTTTCGATAGACCGGGATGCCGGTGCAACATTCTATATCAACGGTGTCCCGTCCGGGGTCTATACTGGCGTCACTTTCCAGTCTGGCAGTATCACCAACGGTGTTGACATTAATATCGGCGCGGCGATCGGTAATTACCAGAATTGGGCCGGTGGCATTGGCGAAGCCCGCATTTGGTCCGAAGCTCGTACAGATCAACAAATAGCTGACAACTATCAGACTCAACTGGTCGGCACCGAGCCAAATCTCGCGGGTTATTGGCCGCTGGATGATGCTGTCGTTGGTGAGTCACCGGCAACTGTCGTCGATCTGGCGAACGGCAATACCGGCACGGTTTCCGGAGCGGTTTCCACTGTCGGTATCCTCGATGCCATTGGCACCGCTATCGAAGTGGTCGAAGATACGCCGCTGGTTGGCACAATCGTTGCTGATGACGTGGAAGGCGATACCCTCACCTACTTCCTCGGCACCGACGCGGCCAAC
>JAJFIJ010000142.1 GCA_021775105.1 Rhodospirillales bacterium
GTATCGGTAATCATCAATCCGGCAAACAGCACGCCCTGATAAGGATTCCCGTCTGCGGCCATGCCCTTGATGGTCGGCTCAATGATCTCTTTCATGATCCGCTTTGACATCGCCTGATCGACGACCGGGGCCGGGGAATAAGCCCCCATGCCACCCGTATTGGGTCCCTCATCGCCATCGTAGGCGGCTTTGTGGTCCTGTGCGGCAACCAGCGGCACAGCATGTTCGCCATCGACAATGGCAAAAAAACTGGCTTCTTCACCGGTCATGAACTCTTCAATAACAACTTCCGCTCCGGCACCGCCAAAGGCATCTTCAATCATGATGTGGTCGATGGCGGCATAGGCTTCGTTTTCATTGCGACACAGAATCACCCCTTTGCCAGCCGCCAGTCCGTCGGCTTTGACGACGATTGGCGCTCCATGGGCGCGGATGTATTCTTTAGCCGCCTCCGGTTCATCAAAACGTTCATAATCAGCCGTCGGAATATAGTACTTGGCGCAAAGATCTTTCATTGCGCCTTTCGATCCCTCGATCTCTGCGGCCGCACCACTGGGGCCAAACACCTTGATGCCTTCGTCAGTTAGCCGGTCTGCCAATCCGGCAACCAGCGGTGCTTCGGGACCAACGACAACCAGATCAATCTTTTCCGCCAAAGTGAGGTCAACAATTCCGCCGAGGTCTTCGGCATCGACGTCAATACAGCGGGCAACATTTGAGATTCCGGCATTTCCCGGTGCACACAACAGTTCCTTGCACTTTGGCGATTTTGCAATTGCCCAGCAGAGCGCATGCTCCCGGCCACCTGAGCCAACCACCAGAATTTTCATCGGAACCGTCTCCTTTAGCTATACGCGCCTTATTGGGGCTTGTTTCAATAGCCCAAAATGTATCATACATAGTGCAATCATGATCAACAGTCCGTCCAGTGCAAATCCTACATCAAACGTACCGGTTTTCTCGGTCGGCGAGATTTCCAATGCGCTCAAGATCACGGTCGAGGAAACCTTTGACCGGGTTCGCGTGCGCGGCGAGATATCCGGGTTCAAGCGCGCCGCATCCGGCCATCTTTATTTCACCCTGAAAGACGACATCGCCGTTCTTGACGGGATCTGCTGGAAGGGAACGGCAGCACGCCTTGGCATCAAACCCGAAGACGGTATGGAAGTGATCGCCACAGGTCGCCTGACCACGTATGGCGCGCGTTCCAAATATCAGATGATCGTCGAGACCATGGAACTGGCTGGCGAAGGCGCGTTGCTGAAAATGCTGGAAGAGCGGCGGAAAAAACTTGCCGCCGAAGGTCTGTTTGATGAAGACCGCAAGCAGAGCATCCCCTACCTGCCCGACGTCATCGGCGTTATCACCTCGCCGACAGGCGCTGTTATCCGCGACATTCTGCACCGGCTGGACGACCGCTTCGGACGGCACGTCCTGCTGTGGCCGGTACTGGTACAGGGCGATACGGCGGCGGAACAGATCACCAAAGCCATTAACGGCTTCAACGCGCTTGCCGAAGGCGGCAAAACGCCGCGTCCGGACCTGATTATCGTCACCCGGGGCGGCGGCAGTCTGGAAGACCTTTGGGCGTTTAACGAAGAAGATGTCGTGCGCGCCGCCGCCAATAGCAGAATTCCGCTGATTTCCGCCGTCGGCCACGAAACAGACACGACGTTGATCGATTTCGCCTCTGACCGCCGGGCACCAACGCCCACCGCGGCTGCCGAAATGGCCGTTCCGGTACGTGCCGAACTGGCGGCACTGGTGATGGATGACGGGGCGCGGATGGCAAACGCCATGAACCGGCGCTTGAGTGAACACCGCCTGCATCTGCAGGGTGCGGGACGCGGGTTGCCGAACCTCACGCGCCTGCTGGGTGACTCCTCACAACGTCTGGATGACTGGAGCGAACGGCTGAGAAACGCCCTTGGTTCCGGAATTGCCCGCAAACGGTCCCTGTTGGCCGAGATCGGTGGCCAGCTTCACAAACCCGATCACCTGATCCGCCGCGGCAATGATCTCCTGAAATCTGAAATACGTGCGCTCGAACTAAGCGGGCGAAGACTGGTGAAGGAAAAATCATCCGACCTCGCGCGCCTGTCCGGCCTGCTGGAAAGCTACTCCTATACACATGTGCTGGAACGCGGGTTTGCTCTGGTCCGCGATGACAACAACGATCCTGTCATGTCGGCTGTTCAGGTTTCGGCTGGCGATCAGGTCGCGGTGACTTTCCGCGATGGTGCGCGGCAAATGATGGTGACCGATGGCGAAAGTGGCAAACTGAAAGCCAAACCACGCAAGGCAAAGGCCAGACCGGGTAACGATAATCAGGGGAGGTTGCTGTGAAGTCTGTCGGTTGGGCCGGATTTCTGATTGCCGTGTTATTGTCACTGCCTGTACTGGCCACAAGCGACAATCTCAGTTTCGAAGGGCACTTCATGCAGGGCGGGCTGGTGGTCGGACAAACCCTGCCCGGATCGAAAATCAAACATGGTGAGCGCGTTGTTCCGGTTTCCGACACCGGCGTCTTTATTCTCGGTTTCGGTCGCGATGCGGCGACCAAAGACAGCCTTTCCGTACAGCTGCCCGATGGAAACCGGATCCGCCACCCCCTGACCATCCGCACGCAAACCTACAAGACCACGCGAATCGACGGACTGCCCAAACGCAAGGTCACACCAAAACCGGAAGACCTGAATCGCATAAAAGCGGACAATGCCAAGATCGGCACCGTCCGCCGCCTTCAGTCACCGACCACGGATTACCTGTCCGGCTTTGCCTGGCCGGTCAAGGGGCGCATTTCAGGCATCTTCGGCAGCCAGCGCATTCTGAATGGCAAACCCCGTCGCCCACACAACGGCATGGATATCGCCGCCCCTGAGGGAACACCGGTACTGGCGACCGCGGATGGCATCGTCCAACTGGTTCATGAGGACATGTTTTTTTCCGGCAAGACGGTGATGATTGACCACGGGCAAGGTCTTTCGTCCGTCTATATTCACATGAACAAGATCACCGTCAAACAGGGAAAGCGGGTGCGTCAGGGCGATCAGATCGGCACCGTCGGCATGACCGGTCGCACCACCGGCCCGCACCTGCACTGGGGCATCAACCTGTTCAAAATGCCGCTCGATCCAAAGCTGATTGTTGCGGGGGAGAAGGTGTTGAGCCGGACGGATTGAGAACCCGGCCTCAATCCAACCAGCGGTTATGCAGCCATAGCCATTGCTCTGGTCGCGCGCGGACCCAGGTTTCGATTTTTGAATTGATCTGCGTCATCAGGGCGAGCACATCTTTCTCGCGATCTCCGCTCACGTCAATCACCAGCGGCGGCTCAAGGATGATACGGAATTTTGGTCCGCCCAGACGTTCGATATGGACGGGCACGACCGGGCATTCGAACCTGAATGCCAATTCGGCAATAGCGGGGGCGGTCATGGCGTCATGGCCAAAGAAAGGCACGGCAATACCATCGTTCATTTTCTGATCCATCAGCACACCAAGATGCTGCCCGTCACGTAACGATTTCAACAACATCCGCGCACCCTTCGGGCCTTTCGGAATGAGCGCGCCATCGGTCGCCGCGCGGCCTTGCGAATATAACCATTCAACCAGCCGGTTGTTGGCGGCACGGTAGACCCGGTCAATCGGCAGGTCGCGCTGACTGCCACATAACGGCACGATTTCCCAGTTACCGATATGGGCCGAGACAAAAATGCCCGGCTTCCCGTCGTCACGCAGCTGATCAATAATTTCCGCACCGACAACTTCAACCGGGCCGTTCGGATCGTAAACATCTATACGGTTGAGGTGCGGATATTCCCCGGCAAGACGCCCGAGGTTATCCCACATGCCGGTGATCATCTGGCGCACTTCAATTTCCGGTTTTTCGGGGAATACCCGGGTGATGTTCCGACAGGCGCGTTTGGTGACCGACAGTTTCGGCCCGACCGTGCGTCCGACCCAGCCGCCAATCGCCGACGCCCAGGCAAACGGCAGCAGGCGAAACCCCGAATAAAACAGGAGGGCGGCAAAAGCCTGCAGGGGGTGGGCGACGAAGCGGGTGGCAAATGACATGGTGTACAATCTAGAAAAGCGCGTTCAAAAGTGAATTCAGTGCTGCTTCGTCCTCCCATTGCAGGGTGATTGTCAAGACTTCGATGCCATCGCCTTGCGTGGGCGGGATGCGAACCCTGTCCTTTTCCGTCGTCACCAGCAGGCTTTCAGCGTCCCCGGCCAGAGACCTGAGATGATCGAGATCGGTCAGGGTATAGGGATGATGATCGGGATACGCGCGGCTTGAGACGACATCGCATCCGGCGTCGGTCAGGGTCTTGAAGAATTTTTCCGGCTGTCCGATACCGGCAAAGGCCGTCACTTTCTGTCCGTCAAGTTTTTCGATTTCGGGTCCCGGAACGATCGTCGCCCGAAGTTGAGGCAAGGTCAGCGAAAGTCCGGAGACAACCTCACCAACGCCTGCGTCATCCGGCCCGACGATGACAACACCGTCGGCCCGTGCCACGGCACGTTCAGGGGATTCGCGCAAAGGCCCGGCAGGAATCAGATGTCCATTGCCAAACCCGTAACGACCATCAACAACCAGCAGCGAACAGGCCTTGGCGACAGACGGGTTCTGATATCCGTCATCCATGATGATCACGTCGGTGTCCCCGGATGCGGCCTTTACACCAGCAACGCGATCATGCGAAACCCAGGTCGGCGCGCATCGGCTCAGCAGGAGCGGCTCATCCCCAACCTGATCCGCCCGGTCGACTTCCGGGTCAACCTTGTGCGGACCGGTTTCCGACCCGCCATAGCCCCGGCTGAGAAAGGAAACGGACTTTCCCAAACCCTGCAATCGACGGGCGATCTCGAATGCGACCGGGGTCTTGCCGGCCCCCCCGGCGACAACGTTGCCTATACAGATAACCGGAACGGCGGGTTGCCAGGGTGTTGTAAATGTTCGACGCAGATTTCCGGCCAGTCCGTAAAGCCCGCCGAGCGGCGACAATACCATTGCCGTGAGACCGCCTTGTCTGCGTTGCCAGAACTCAGGCGCTTTCATGGACCGCCTCCGCCTGATCCAGCCAGGGGGCCAGTTCCGTGACTACGGCATCAAGCACCCCGGCTTCGGCTTCGGCATATTTTTTTGCGGTGCTGGCCAGCCGGGCCAACTCGTCAGGGTCATTGTGAACGCGGCGAAGGGCAGCGGCCAGATCATTGCCGTCGGTGACCGCAACCAGCGCATCCAGCGCCGACATGCGCTCGATAATCTCGGCAAAGTTCCACATGTGCGGGCCATGGAAGATCGCGCAGTTAAGACGGGCCGCTTCCAGCAGGTTCTGACCGCCCATGTTGACGAAGGATTTTCCCATAAACACCAGACTGGCAAGCCGGTAAAACAGACCCAGTTCACCCATGCTATCGGCGATATAGATCTGGGTTTCGTGTTTGATGATATCTGCGTTCGAGCGCATCGCGGTAATCGCGCCGTATGACACCAAAGATGTCTGGATATCAGGTCCGCGTTCGGGATGGCGGGGCACGATAATCGTCAGCAGGCCGGGGATATCGGACATCAGTTTCCGGTGAACCTGCCAAAGCACCTCTTCTTCACCGGGATGGGTGCTGGCGGCCAGAAAAATCATCCGACCGGCGAGGTCTGATCGAAGCGCCGCCAGCATGCCTTCATCAACCGGCAGGGGCGGCACCGCGAACTTGAGGTTGCCGACGGTGTGGGCCTTGTCCGCCCCCATATCACGAAGTCTTGCGACATCGGTCTCCGTCTGCCCGAGGCAGAGCGAGAAGCCGGACAAAAGCTCCCGGATCACCCAGGGAAATCGTTTCCAGCCACGGAACGCTTTTGGCGATACGCGACCGTTTATCAGGACCAACGGGATATTTCGCCGCGCCGGTTCGAGAACCAGATTGGGCCAGAATTCCGATTCCGCCCAGAGCACCAGATCTGGGCGCCAATGATCAAAAAACCGTTGCACATAAGCGGGCCGGTCAACCGGGACAAACTGATGAATGACGCCATTGGGCAAGCGTTCTCCCATCAATTTCGCCGATGTCACCGTGCCGGTGGTGATCAGGATATTTATCGCCGGGCGGTCCTGACCAATGCGTTCAATCAACGGCAGCAAGGAGAGGGATTCGCCGACACTCGCGGCATGAAACCAGATCAGGGGTCCATCCGGTCGCGGGTGCTCGGCCTGACCCAGTCGTTCACCAAACCGCTCGGCGTCTTCCTTGCCGCGTTTCAGACGCTTGTTGAGGAACGCCGAAATCAGCGGTGCCCCCAGTGTGCCGGCAATACGGTAAACACCCAAAATCATCCGCCACCTGCCTGTTGAACGTCGACCAGGGGCTCGGGTTCAACAAATGCCCGCCCGACCAGATCGTCGGCCTCTCTGGTGACGGTATTGAGACTGTCTTCAATTTGGGTCCGGGCCTCTTCTATGGCGGTTTCGTCCGCATCCCGGGCGATCTCTACCGGTTGACCCCAGACGATGACCCCCCTGCCGAACGGTTGGGCGACAAGAAACCGGTCCCAACTGCCGAGATGTTTGCCCCGACTGGTCGAATAGCTGACCGGGATAATGGGCACGCCGGCAAGGCGGGCAACCGTGATCAGGCCTTCGCCTGCGCGCATTCGGGGGCCTCTTGGTCCGTCCGGGGTAATGCCGACGTATTGGCCTGAATTCAGCAATCTGACCATTTCACGTACCGCCTTGGCCCCGCCTCGACTTGAGGACCCGACGACAGTCTTGATACCAAAATGCGTGTTGGTACGGGCGATCAACTGCCCGTCCTGATGTTCGGAAATCAGCATGTAGATCGGGTGTGCCATATCCCAGCAATAGCGCATCAGCATGATCCGCCCGTGCCAGAAACAGACGATAAAGGGTTTGTTGTCACGCCAGAACTGACGCGGGATATCGCCACGGACAACCTGCCAGCGATTGGTTGCGTGAACCAGCCTGATCAGCCAGGCGGCAATCCAGCAGGCAAATGCACGAAACCCGTCAGATTTCAGAATGCGCTTTGATAACTTCACGCGCCGCTACCCCTATCCGGCCTCTGGTATCTGTGCGATCTCTGCACCGTCTTCGTTGGAGAACTGAAGTTCATAGAGATTTTTGTAGGCCCCGGATTTTGCCAGCAACTGATCATGAGAGCCCTGCTCAATCACCCGTCCCCTGTCGATTACATAAATATTATCGGCATCAACAACGGTCGACAATCGATGGGCGATCACCAGTGTGGTACGCCCGGCCATCAGTTCGCCAAGGGCAGCCTGAACATGGCGTTCCGATTCGGTATCGAGAGCAGACGTTGCTTCATCGAGCAGTAAAATCGGTGCGTTTTTCAGCATTGCCCGGGCAATGGCCAGTCGCTGGCGCTGACCACCGGATAACCGGATCCCCTGTTCACCGACCAGCGTGTCATAACCATCCGGCAGTCCCATTATGAAATCATGTGCGGCGGCATGTTTGGCGGCATCAATGATTTCATCATCCGTCGCACCACCTCGCCCGTAGGCGATGTTGGCGCGGACAGTATCATCGAACAGGGTGACTTCCTGACTGACCAGGGCAATATTGGCAAACAGCGAGTCCAGTTTGGCATCACGGACATCCACACCATCGATTTTTACCGATCCCTCGTCGATATCATAAAAGCGAGGAATCAGATTGAGGATCGTCGATTTTCCGCCCCCGGAGGTGCCAACAAGGGCAACGGTATCTCCGGCAGGCACCTCAATCGACAAATGGTCGAGAGCGCGGATTTCTTCCGTATAGGAAAACGACACATCATCAAGGACGATGCAGCCCGAAATATTTTCAAGCGGTTTGGCGTCTTCCTTTTCCCTGATATCCGATTGACGATCCAGAACATCGAACAGGCGCTGTGCGCTGGCCAGTCCCTGCTGGATACTGGCATTCAGGTTCGCCAATCGTTTCATCGGATCATAAGCCCGGAGGAAAGCCGCAATAAACGCAAAAAATGCGCCGGGGGTTGTCTCTTCAGCTATCACCTGTGATCCGCCGTAAATAATCACGATGAACACCGCAAACCCGGCCAGGGTTTCCATGATCGGCCGGGAAAGCTCGCGCGTTCGCGCCGCTTTCATGTTCAGCACCCGAATGCGTTCTATGATGTCTTCAATGCGGCTGCATTCGTACAATCCCATACCGTAAGCCTTGACGACCCGAATTCCCTGAAAGGTTTGGGTCAGGACGGTTGTGAATATGCCGATTTCTTCCTGGGTATTGGCCGACACCTTGCGCAGCCGGCGACCGATCCGCACAATCGGATAGACGGCAACGGGAAAGACAAAAAATGTAATCGCCGCCAGTTTCCAGTTCATCTGGAACATCACACCGACAAGGAAAACCAGCGACAACAGCTCTTTACCAAACCCGGTAATGCCGTTCGATACGGCGACCTTCATCATATGAATATCGATAGTAAACCTTGAAATCAGGTTGCCGGTGGGATTGTTATGGAAAAATGATATGTCCATCTTGGCCAGATGGGAGAATAGCTGGTTCTGCGTATCGGCGATGATTTTCAAGCCAACGAAGTTCATCAGCATGATCTGAACATAATTGGCAAATCCCATCGCCAGAAATGTCGCCGGAACAGCCAAGGCCACTTGCCAGAGCAGCTCTTCGTTTTTCGCGACGAACACATCATCGACAATCGGTTTCATCAAATAGGCCGAAAACGCCGTTGCGGCGGCAACGATAACCATAAAAACCACTGCAAGAACGATCCAGCCCAGATAGGCACGAATGCTTTCACGCCACAACCGGCCCATCAGATAAGCCGTTGATTTCGGCGCACCGGCCGTTGATTCCAGTAGTTTAGACAAGTGCTTGTTACCTGTTGTTAATAGCCGACAATCTATCACGCAGGTCGCGTGTTACCAATGGGTTCGCCCTATTTTCCCGCGACGGTTAACCCGTCCTATTTCCCCGCGACGGTTAACCCGTCCTATTTTCCCGCGACGGTTAACCCGTCGACCCTAACTGTCGGGGCATTGGTAGCGAACTTGAATTCCAGATCATCAGCAGGTGTCATATTCATGAACATGTCAGCGAGATTACCGGCGATGGTCATTTCTCCTACAGGAAACGTGATTTCACCATTTTCAATCCAGAACCCCCCGGCACCGCGGCTGTAATCTCCGGTCACGCCATTGACCCCCATGCCGATCAGTTCGGTGATGTAGAATCCGTTGTCGATGTCATTGACCAGATTATCGCGGCTGATTTGTCCGGGAGCCAGATAGAAGTTGGTTGCCGAAGGTGAGGGTGCCGACGACGTCCCCCGAGACGCATTTCCGGTGGTTTCCAGTCCCAGTTGTCGAGAGGACCTGAGGTCCAGTATCCAACTCTGCAACACACCGTCTTCAATGAAGTTTCTGCGTTGTGTCGCCACACCTTCGGCATCGAAGGGTTTGGAACCGAGGCCGCGTTGGCGTAACGGATCATCGACGACAACAATACCCTCGGCAAATACCCGCTCCCCCATTTTGTCTTTCAGGAATGTTGTGCCACGGGCAACCGAAACACCGTTGATGGCACTGGCAAAATGACGCATCAGGGAACTGGAGACGCGCGGATCATAGATCACAGGAACCTGCGATGTTTCGACCTTTTCCGGATTCAGACGACGCACCGTTTTCTCACCAGCCGACCGCCCCAGTTCAGCGGCATCAGGCAAATCCTCGCCATGCACGCAAACGGCATAGTCGTAATCACGCTCCATAGCGGTGCCCTCTCCGGCAAGCACCGAAACGCTAAGCGAATGACTGGATCCGGCACGGGTCGCCGAAAACCCGTTACTTCCGGCAAGGGCAACAAAATTACGTCCCCACCCGGCCTCTGCACCTTCAGAATTGGTCACACCCGTGACGCTTCTGGCGGCGTCTTCGGCTTCAGCGGCGCGTCGCTCCAGTTCATCGCCACCGGGTTCAACCGGATCACAACCATCGAGGTCCGGGACATCAGTAGCCAGTAATTCTGTCGGCGCAAGACCACAATACGGGTCTTCCGGCACGACCCGGGCCATCGCAACGGCCCGTTCAACCAGATCAGCCAGCGCGTTGTCGGAAAAATCGGAGGACGAGACCATAGCCTGACGATTGCCGACAAAAACCCGAAGCCCGAGATCGTAGCCCTCCGACCGCGACAGCATTTCCGGCTTACCATTACGGCATGCCATGGACAGTGATGTCCCTTCCACATAGATAGCATCCGCCGCATCCGCACCGGCCTTGATTGCCTTCGCAACCAGCCCGTTTACCCGCTCAAGGCTGTCCGATTCGACACTCATGCGCTGCACCCGATGATCAGAGATGGCCCAACTGTTATCCATATTGGCAGGTGTCGTGATTGAAGCATGTGCAGAAACTTTCCGATCATTATCAATGGTTATCTATAATTTAAATTCGAGACGTGGTTTCAATACGGAAAAAAGACTCTATATTTCTTGTTTATTGGTAGAGGCTTCGGCTTGTCCTAACTTTTGCATCGTCCATTTTCTAGCATTTTGACTGAATTACAATGGCAACCAACACAGCACTTCAGAAAGAATCATCCGACGATATCGGGCGCCAGCAACTTGATTCCGCCGTTGTCCGGTTTGCCGGAGATTCCGGCGACGGCATGCAGATTACCGGCGGACAATTCACGCTGGCAACGGCGCTGGCAGGGAAAAATCTGTCAACCTTTCCCGATTTCCCCGCTGAAATCCGTGCTCCGGCAGGCACCACTTTTGGCGTCTCCTCGTTCCAGATCAATTTCGGCACTCAAATCATCAAGACGTCGGGCGATGAATTTGATGTTCTGGTCGCCATGAACCCTGCGGCGCTTCGGGTCGAGATCAAGGATCTGAAAATCGGCGGTATCGTCATTATCGATACCGGTGCATTCACGGAACGTAACCTCCGTAAGGCCGGGTTCGAAACCGACCCGCTGGAAAGCACATTCCTCGGTCGCTACCGGGTGATCAAACTGGATATTTCCCAGCTTACGCTGGATGCCGTGGCGGATCTCGATTTAACCAAGAAAGAAGCCCTGCGCTGCAAGAACTTCTGGACGCTCGGGTACATATTCTGGATGTTCGGGCACAAACGCCAGACCACCGTTGACTGGCTTCAGGCAAAGTTTGCCAAACGTCCGGAACTCGCAAACGCCAACATCACGGCGTTAAATGCCGGGCACGCGCTGGGAGAAACGTCTGAAACTATTGACGGGTTTCAGGGATATGTCATTCCGGATGCCCATAACATCGAACCCGGTCTGTATCGCACTGTAACCGGTGGCGAAGCTCTGTCATGGGGGCTAGTCGCAGGAGCCAGACTGGCCAATCTGAAAATGGCATTCTGTTCATACCCCATCACACCCGCGTCACCGATCCTGCATACGCTATCAAACATGCCGGAACACAATGTGGTGACATTTCAGGCAGAGGATGAAATTGCCGCAGCCTGCGCCGCAATTGGCGCGTCTTATGGTGGTGCTCTCGGTGTGACATCCAGTTCCGGCCCCGGCGTCGCGCTGAAAGGCGAAGCCATTGGTCTTGCCATCAGTACCGAACTGCCGCTGGTCATCGTCAATACGCAGCGCGCCGGCCCGTCGACGGGTCTACCAACCAAGACCGAACAGTCTGATCTCTATCAATCCGTATTCGGACGCAATGGTGATGCGCCGCTGGTGGTTCTCTCCGCGCGCTCTCCGGCGGACTGTTTCGATGCCGCTATAGAAGCCGTGCGGATTGCTACCAAATACATGACTCCTGTTATCCTGTTGTCAGATGGCTATATCGGAAATGCGGCAGAGCCGTGGCAGATTCCGGATATCAATGAGCTCACGCCATTCCCGGTCACTTTCCGCAGCGACCCGGAAGAGTTCCATCCTTATGTGCGTGACGCCAAAACGCTGGCGCGAAACTGGGCAATTCCCGGCACACCCGGGCTGGAACACCGAATTGGTGGCATCGAGAAACATTACGATTCCGGGCATATCTCCTATGATGCCGACAATCACCAGAAGATGACCGAAACCCGCGCGGCAAAAGTTCTTGGTGTTGCCAATGATATCCCGGAACAGGGCATCGAATCAGGCAACAACAGCGCCAGGCTTGCTGTTGTCGGTTGGGGATCAACCTACGGCCCGATCAGCCGGGCAGTGTCCAATCTGCAGGCGGGCGGTGCCGATGTCAGTCACATTCACCTGCGCCATATATGGCCGCTGGCCCGAAACCTCGGCGATCTGCTTTCCGGTTTTGAAACCATTCTGGTGCCGGAGATGAACACCGGGCAGTTGCTGACCGTTCTGCGAAGTGAATATCTGGTGGACGCCAAGGGCCTGAACAAAATCTCAGGCCAGCCGTTCAAGATTCACGAGTTGGAAGACGCGATCAAATCCCAACTGGAGGCCTGTAAATGAACGAAGTAACGTCTCCCGCCAAACTGACAGCCAAGGATTTTGCATCCGATCAGGAAGTTCGCTGGTGCCCCGGATGCGGTGACTATGCAATCCTGAAAGCCGTTCAGAAAACGCTCGCCGATATTGAAGCCACGACAGAGAATACGGTCTTCATTTCCGGTATCGGCTGTGCCGCACGGTTTCCCTATTATATGGCAACTTACGGATTTCATACGATCCATGGTCGCGCGCCGGCATTTGCCACGGGCATAAAGCTCGCCAACCCTGATCTTGATGTCTGGGTCGTTTCCGGTGATGGCGATGCGCTGTCGATCGGCGGCAATCACCTCTTGCACCTGCTGCGACGTAACGTTGATCTGCAGTTCCTGTTGTTCAATAATGAAATCTATGGCCTGACCAAAGGGCAGTATTCACCAACATCGCGGGCTGGAACGCGCTCGCCATCAACGCCAAAAGGGTCAATAGAAAGCCCGCTTTCGGCAACCCAGTTCGCCCTTGGCGCCGGCGCACGGTTCGTCGCCCGCGGCATCGACAGCCAGCAAAAGCTCCTGCCCGGACTGCTTCAACGCGCCCATGCACACAAGGGCACATCATTTGTTGAAATCTTCCAGAACTGTATCGTTTACAACGACGGCGTATTCGATGAATTCACTGCCAAGCAGGTTGCCGCAGATCGTCAGATTTTTGTCGAACACGGCAAACCACTGCTGTTTGGTTCCGAAAACAACAAAGGGCTTCGCCTCAATCGCGAGGCCATGAAGTTTGAGGTCGTCACGGTTGGTGAAGATGGTTTCTCGCTTGAAGATGTTCATGTTCACGACGAGACCAATCGTAACCTGGCAACGTTGCTGGCCCAGATGGATGAGGGTGGCTTGCCGGTAGCGACAGGAATTCTCTATTGCAACCCGGCACCGAGTTACGAACAAGGGTTGGCAGGCCTAACAGAATCCTTACAATCAGACGACGTTGGGGATTTGAACGCGCTTTTACGGCGTGGTCATACCTGGACCGTGGAGTAATCTGCGTTACAGGAAACGAAAGTACGAAGACAATAAATCGAATGCCACTTTCCATCGCAATTATCGGTTCCGGCCCTGCCGGGTTCTACACCGCAGACGCTTTGATGCGCGCCTGCCCCGAATGTGAAATCAATTTCATCGAACGCCTGCCGTCACCCTATGGACTGATCCGGGGCGGCGTTGCACCCGACCATCAGACCACCAAAAAAGTTGCCAAAAAATATGAGCGCACCGCGCTAATGGAACATGTCGATTATTACGGCAACGTTGAACTTAACCGCGATGTCAGTCTGCAAGAGTTCTCGGAACTTTACGACGCCGTGGTTCTGGCCGTTGGTGCACCGAACGACAAGAAAATGACAATACCGGGATCGGATAAATATGGCGTTGTCGGATCAGCCGCTTTCGTTGGCTGGTATAACGGACATCCGGATTTTCGCGACCTTGATCCTGGCTTGAACATTGATACGGCGGCTGTCATTGGCAACGGAAATGTGGCGATGGATGTTGCCCGTGTATTATTGCGATCACCCGAAGGGCTGGCGAAGTCAGATGTGCCTGACCATGTGGCCGCCCGAATATCCGCTTCGCCGATCAAGGATGTTTATATGTACGGTCGTCGCGGTCCGGTCGAAGCAAAGTTCACCAATGTGGAACTGCGCGAAATCAAGAACCTTAACCATACCGTACCCATGGTCAGGGCCGAACAGTTGCCGGACGACCTGGGGGCGGCATTTGGCAATCTGGACTCCCGTGATCGTCGCCTCAGGGAACGCAATCTTAAATCGCTTCGCGAATACGCAGCATTCACCGGTGAAGAAAAACCCAAACGCCTGCATTTTGAGTTTTACGCTTCACCTGTTGAAATTCTGGGTGGCGAGCGCGTCGAAGGGTTGCGGCTGGAGAAAACCCGCGTCGTCGATGGTCGCGCCGAGGGAACCGGAGAGACATTTGATCTTGCTTGCGGGCTTGTCGTTGCCGCCATAGGTTATCGCTCCGACCCGATCGAAGGCGCTCCCTATGATGAAGCCCGTGGCATCATCCCGAATAAGGAGGGCCGGGTCAGTGAAGGTCTCTATGCCGTTGGCTGGATCAAACGCGGGCCTTCCGGTGTCATTTCATCGAACCGCCCGGATGGTGAAATCGTTGCCGGGTTCATACATGACGATTTCCCGAACGGTGGCGGGAACAAACCCGGACGGGCGGGTCTGGAAAAACTGCTGAAAGAGCGTGACGTGCGCTGGGTTTCTTTTGCTGACTGGCAAAAACTGGAAGCAATGGAACTTGAGAATGCCGAGGGTCCGGCTCCACGGAAAAAATTCGTAACCATTGAAGAAATGCTGAACGCACTGGACGGGTAGCCGGGAATATGACCGAACTGATATATGCTGGAGATTTATCTCCCGAAGAAAGCTGGGAACTGCTGAACAGTGACCCGGTCGCGCAAATGATTGATGTACGCACCGACGCTGAATTTTCCTATGTTGGCCTGCCCGACCTGAATAGTGTCGACAAAGAGCTCCGCCTGATCTGCTGGAAGGTATTTCCCTCCATGGATATCAACGCCAACTTCGAGACGGAAATAGAGGCGCTTGGATTTGCAAAAGACCAGCCCCTGCTGTTCCTGTGCCGCTCAGGTATCCGCTCACGCTCTGCCGCTCATGCCATGACGGCGCGGGGATATACGCGATGCTACAACGTCACCGAAGGTTTTGAAGGCGACAAGGACGACGCCAAACATCGGGGCACGATCAACGGCTGGAAAGTCCGCAAGCTGCCCTGGACACAGGGTTAACCCTTAACCTCCGGATGCTTTCAGCGCCTGATCGAGATCTTCCATCAGGTCTTCAACATCTTCCAGTCCGACAGACAGGCGAACCAGCCCCGGTGAAATACCAAGATGCGCTTTTTCTTCGTCGCTAAGGCGCTGATGCGTGGTTGTTGCCGGATGGGTGGTCAGGCTTTTTGCATCGCCCAGATTGTTCGAGATATCGATCAGATTGAGTGCATTCAGGCAACCAAACGCCGCCTCCTTGCCACCTTCGATTTCAAACGAAACCATCGTTCCGCCTGACGTCATCTGGCGCATCACCAGATCATGCTGAGGATGGCTGACGAGACCCGGATACAACACCTTCGAAACCGAGTTATGACGTTCCAGAAATTTAGCGATCTTGTTGGCGTTTTCGCAATGGCGGGTGACGCGAATTTCAAGCGTTTCCAACCCCTTCAGGAGAACCCAGGCATTAAATGCACTCATCGCCGGGCCTGTATGGCGAACAAAGGGCTCCAGATTATCTTCAAAGAAGGTCCGGTCGTTTGTCAAAATCGCTCCACCGAGCGTTCGACCCTGCCCATCGATATGCTTGGTCGCTGAATACATGACGATATCTGCACCCAGTTGTAGCGGTTTTTGCAAAATCGGTGTGGCAAAAACGTTATCGACAACAACGCGGGCACCGGCCTTGTGCGCCAGTTCTGCGACAGCAGGCAGGTCAATCACTTCAAGGGTCGGATTAGATGGCGTTTCCATAAACACACATTGTGTGGGTTTTGACAGCGCCCGTTCCCACTGACCGAGATCGGTCCCATCAACCAGTTCGGTTTCAATGCCGAATTTGGGCAACTGGTCAGCGATAACATAGAGGCACGACCCAAACAGTGCCTTCGAAGCAACCACCCGGTCGCCAGCCTTGAGCTGCGATGCAAGAGCGGCAAACATCGCCGACATGCCGCTGGCGGTGGCAAAACAGATGTCGGCACCTTCTAGCAGGGCCAGACGGTCCTCAAACATTTTGACACTGGGGTTTGAATAACGTGAATAGATATGACGGTCTTTTTCACCTTTGAACGTCATCTCCGCTTCTTCCGCAGAAGAATAAACGTAGCCTGAGGTCAGATATAACGCCTCGCTGGTTTCATCAAATGATGAGCGCTGCGTGCCGCCGCGGACCAGCTGGGTCGCCGGGCGCCAGGATGAAGATAAGTGATCGTTGTCCCGCATGGGTTCCTCCAAATTGCGAGGCCCGAGCCAATAAAAAACCCCAACCAGGTGGGTCAGGGCGCATACGGCTCCGACCTTTTAGCGATTTTTTTTACGTGGCCGCAAGCCGGTCGGCCAAATCACCACGTTGAGCGCACAATAGAACCTTTGCAGGTTTGGTCAACAGGATTTTGAACAAGATGCCCGGGTTAAGATGTGGATTCACTCTTCGCGGGCACTGATTGCCCGTCTGATCCTGCGCACGCCAAACCAGACTCCGCCAAGAACAACAGGGAACGCGGCACTGACCACGATATTTGCATCCAGCGCCATCCCCATCTCTTTGGCCCCCTTCGCCAGATAGGATATCAGGCCAAGTAAATAATAGCTGATCGCAACAACAGACAGGCCTTCCACAGTTTCCTGAAGACGAAGTTGCAGTTGGGCACGTTTGTCCATGGAGACCAGTAGTTCACGGTTCTGTTCTTCGCGGGCGACATCTACCCGGGTTCTCAGAAGATTGCTGGCTCTGGCAATTCGCCCGGCAAGGGTTTCCTGCCGCCGGGTCATATTTTCGCATGTACTCATGGCGGGGGCCAGACGGCGGGACAGGAAATTGCCTGATAATTGAATCCGCTCCAGTCGGTCTTCACGCAGTTCCCGAACACGCTGCTCGACCAAATCGTTATAGGCGCGCGCGGCACTGAAGCGGTACGCGGTATTGGCAGAAATCGTTTCAGCTTCCGCCGCCAAAGCCATCAACTGATCCAGAGATTCGCGCTCATCCTCAACATTGTTCAGTTGAGGCAGGCGGGCGACAATGCCGCTTAGTTTTTGTTCCGCAATGGCGAGCTGGGGGATCGCTTGTCGGGCGAGCGGAAACGCCAGCATTGCCAACATTCGATACGTCTCGATTTCAAGCAGGCGATGAACCAGACGTCCCAGCCCCCGTTGGTCCAGAGTATCATTGCGAACCAGAATTCTCCGATATCCATCTTCATGAATTTTATGATCCGTCCAGAAACGCGCCTTGCCGCCCAGCACCTGACTGCCGGTCACAGTATTTCCGGCAAATATCTCGGCAATCTCCCCGATTGAGCGCTCGGGCTTATCCGCACCTTCCACTGAAACATGTGCGGCAACCAGAATTTCCCCCGGCAGCGTTTTCACCCAATCTCCCGGAATCAGATCAATTGCGGAACCATCAAACGGCTCGATTACTGCTGTTTCCTGAATAAAGGTGTAGGATTCAAATTCTGTATGGCGTTCCCACTTCAGTCGGAAAGAGCCGAAATCAACAATGAAATGCGCATCCCCCCTGGCTGGCCCCGGCGTATTGAAACGTTGGCAAAGTGCCGCTACGTTACGTTCGGGCTTAAGTTCTGAACGTTCACTTGCCAGACAAACCAGATGCGTGACCCGAACCGGTGAACGCATGTGGGCGTAGGGTCTGGCATGGAGTTCGTCGGCAATATCGCGGCGCAGCGGATATTCATTCAGTCCATTCATGGTCGCACTTTCCGATGTTTACGCTTATATAGTAATGAACGATAACGTGGGTGTTGGCATCTGCAACACACTTCTTCTGGATAAAGAGGGATTTCCGACATGACGAACCTGAGGCAGACCAATGATCTGTTTTTCACCCGCACCGGTCTGGACCGTTCCCGGCTTGAAGACATTGTCGATGATACTCTCGCCAGTGCTGACGATGGCGAACTGTTTCTTGAGTATAGGCAGTCTGAAAGTGTGGTTTTCGATGATGGCAAAGTCAAAAGTGCCGCATTTGACACATCGCAGGGGTTTGGGTTTCGGGCCATATCAGACGAGTCGACGGGATATTCGCACGCATCGGAACTTTCCGAAGACGCTATTCGCCGCGCTTCAAATACTGTAAAAGCCGCCAGCAGGGGCCACAGCGGAACGCTGGGAGAAGGCCCGTCTGGCACCAATCACACGCTCTACACCGATGACAATCCGCTCACCAGCCTGAGTTTTGAGGCTAAAGTCGAACTTCTGGGTGAAATGGATGCCTACGCACGCGCCAGAGACCCGCTGGTCAAACAGGTTTCTGCATCAATTTCCGGTGAATGGCAAGCGGTGCAGATCATTCGTGCTGACGGTCAACGCGCGGCGGACATTCGCCCACTGGTTCGCCTTAGTGTTTCTGTTATTGTTGAAAAAAACGGTCGCATGGAAACCGGCAGTCACGGAACCGGTGGGCGCACAGCCTATGATCCTTATATCGAGCCGGACGTTTGGAAAGCCGCTATTGATGAAGCGTTGCGTCAGGCACTGGTCAATCTTGAATCAATTCCCGCTCCGGCCGGTGAGGTTCCGGTCATCCTTGGCCCCGGCTGGCCCGGCATTTTGCTACATGAAGCGATTGGCCACGGGCTGGAAGGCGATTTTAACCGCAAGGGCACATCGGCATTTGCAGAATTGATGGGCAAACGCGTCGCCTCACCGGACGTTACGGTCGTTGATGATGGCGTGATTGATGACCGCCGCGGATCCTTAAGCATTGATGATGAAGGCACGCCGACAGAGAATACCACGCTGATAGAAGACGGCATTCTGACCGGTTATATGCAGGATCGCATGAACGCTCGATTGATGGGTATGAAACCGACCGGAAATGGACGCAGGCAAAGTTATGCTCATGCACCTATTCCCAGAATGACCAATACCTACATGCTGAACGGCAACACCGAGCCCGAAGAAATCATGCGTTCCGTGAAAGACGGCATTTATGCCGTCAATTTCGGTGGCGGTCAGGTTGATATCACATCCGGAAAATTTGTCTTTTC
>JAJFIJ010000143.1 GCA_021775105.1 Rhodospirillales bacterium
CTCATTCGGACCTGTCGGAAACCCGCATTATGGCGTCGCGACAAGAACAGACAGCATTCCTTGACCCTGCCAATTGAAGGGCAATACTGACATTTCCATTGATCTCAGCCACGCACCGGAACTTTTATGAAAAAATATTCAATTTTCAGCCTTGCGCGTAACGCCCTGGGTTTCCACGAAGGATGGGAGCAGGCATGGCGCAGCCCGGACCCGAAACCGGCCTACGATGTCATCATCATCGGCGGCGGCGGGCATGGGCTTGCGACGGCTCATTATCTGGCCAAGGAACACGGCATCACCAATGTCGCAGTGATCGAAAAGGGCTGGCTTGGTGGCGGCAATACGGGTCGCAACACAACGATCATCCGATCCAATTATCTGTGGGATGAAAGTGCCGCGATTTATGAAAAATCACTGAAGCTTTACGAAGGTCTCAGTCAGGAACTGAACTACAATATTATGCTATCGCAACGCGGCGTGTTGAACCTTGCGCATAATCTGCATGACCTTCGCGAACTTGACCGGCGCATCAATGCCAACCGGTTGAACGGTGTTGATTCAGAATTCCTGAACCCGGTGCAAATCAAGGAAATGGTGCCGATTATCAACATGGGGGAAAATGCCCGCTTCCCTATTCTGGGCGCATCCCTGCAACGACGGGGTGGTGTTGCCCGCCATGACGCCATCGCATGGGGATTGGCGCGTTCGGCAGACAGCCGGGGCGTTGATATTCTCCAGCAATGCGAAGTCACTGGCATTTTGCGGGACGGCGGCAAGGTTACCGGCGTTGAAACAACACGCGGCACGATCAAGGCACCAAAAGTCGCTATTGTCACCGCCGGACATTGTTCGGTTGTCGCCGACATGGCGGGAATCAGATTACCCGTCAACAGCTATCCGCTTCAGGCGATGGTGTCTGAACCGGTAAAGCCGATCATTAACTGCGTCGTCATGTCAAACGCCGTGCACGTTTATGTTTCCCAGTCAGATAAAGGCGAACTGGTTCTGGGTGCCGGCGTCGATGGCTACAACGGTTATACCCAGCGCGGCAGCCTGCATGTGGTTGAACACCAACTGGCATCACTTTGCGAACTGTTTCCGTTATTCAGCCGGCTCCGGATCATGCGCCAGTGGGCCGGAATCGTGGATACCTGCCCCGACGCTAGCCCGATCGTCTCGAAGACGCCGGTTGAAGGACTGTACATCAATTGTGGATGGGGTACGGGTGGGTTCAAATCAACGCCGGGCTCGGGATGGGTATTTGCGCACACCATTGCCCGCGATGAACCGCATCCTTTGAACGCGCCTTTCAATCTGGATCGCTTCACGTCGGGCGCCCTGATCGACGAGCACGGCGCCGCCGCCGTCGCTCACTAGGAGTACAAGAAATGTTATTAATCCCCTGTCCGTGGTGCGGCGAACGCGAAGAAGCCGAATTTCACAATGGCGGCGAAGCCCATATTGATCGTCCGAAAAACCCTGACAAGCTGAATGATGAAGAATGGGCCGATTATCTGTTTATGACCGCCAATACCAAAGGCATATTCCTGGAACGCTGGGTTCATGATCATGGTTGCCGACGCTGGTTCAATGTCGCGCGCAACACGGCAACCAATGCCATAGTCGCTGTCTACGAAATGGGCAAAAAACCGCCCAGGGGGGTCCGCTAATGGCGCAGAAACTTCGTATGCGTGAAGGCGGTCGTATCGAACGTACCGTCCCCGTCAATTTCACTTTTAACGGTCGGCGTTATCAGGGATACAAAGGTGACACTTTGGCTTCTGCCCTGCTTGCCAATGGCGTCAATCTGATCGCCCGCAGCTTCAAATATCATCGCCCGCGCGGCATCATGGCGGCGGGTTCAGAAGAAGCCAACGGACTGATACAGCTGGAACCGGGGACTCCGCGGACACTGGCTAACCAGCAGGTCACGCGTGTCGAGCTCTATGAAGGTCTGGTGGCGGAAAGTGTCAATTGCTGGCCAAGTCCGGAATTTGACTTCATGGCAATCAACAGCTGGTTCCATCGGCTGATGCCATCGGGGTTTTATTACAAGACCTTCATGTGGCCAGCCAAGGCATGGAAATATTATGAACATGTGATCCGTCATGCTGCGGGATCAAGTCATTCGCCAAAAGACCCGGATCCGGACCATTATGACAAGATCAATGCCCATTGCGATGTGCTGATTGTTGGTGGTGGCCCGGCTGGATTGATGGCCGCACTAAGCGCCGGACGCACAGGTGCCAGGGTCGTTCTGGTTGACGAACAACGTGAACTGGGTGGGCAACTGCTCAATGAACGGATCGAGGTGGCCGGAAAATCCGGACCTGACTGGATCGGGGATGTCGAAGCGGAACTGGCGACAATGCCGGAAGTCACGATTCTGAAACGCACAACAGCGTTCGGTTATTATGACCACAACTTCACCGGCCTGATTGAAACCCGTTCTGACTCGATTGTTGATGGCGGTGAAAAATCGCGTCAGCGGTTGTGGCGGGTCCACCCAAAACGGGTTGTTCTGGCAACAGGTTCGCTTGAACGACCGCTGGTTTTTTCCGACAACGACCGACCCGGCATCATGCTGGCCGGTGCCTACCGCGCTTATGCCAATCGATACGGCGTAACGCCCGGCAAGAACATCGTTATCTTCACCAATAATGATGACGCCTACCGTACTGCGCTTGACCTCAAAGCTGCGGGCGTGAAAATCCCCGCAATCATTGACATTCGCGTCAATCCTGATGGCGATTTGCCGACACAGGCCCTGTCAGCTGGCATTGAAGTTCTCGACAATGCTGCGATCACTGGCGTAATCGGAGGTAAAGCCGTTCGCGCCGTCGAAGTCATGCAGCTCAATGCCGAGGGTGACGGCGTCACCGGACAAGCGCAAACCATCAACTGCGATGGTGTCGCCTCCTCCGGCGGCTGGAATCCGGTTATTCATCTGCACTCCCATAGTGGCGGCAAAGCCATATTTGATCTGGAGCGGGGCATTTTTGTTCCCGGCGAAAGCCCGCAAGCCTCTCAATGCGCGGGGGCGGCGGCCGGAATCTTTGGTTTGAACGACTGTCTTGAAGATGGGGCGGTTGCCGGTAAGGAAGCAGCCGCAAAGGCCGGGTTTAAAAAAGGTGGGCGACGCAAGATACCGCAAGGCAATGACGCCGCCGACTCTCCAGTCCGCTTGTTATGGGCCATCCCCACCACCACCCCCATCGGTCAACGCGGCAAACACTTCCTTGATCTGCAACATGATGTGACCGTTGCCGATATCCAGTTGGCGGCGCGTGAAGGATACCGCTCCGTTGAGCATGCCAAGCGCTACACCACACTTGGCATGGCGACTGATCAGGGCAAAACCGGAAACATTCCGGGTATGGCAGCACTGGCACAGGCGCTGGGCGTTGAAAATCCGGGAGATGTCGGCACCACGACCTTCCGCCCCCCCTACACGCCGGTGACCATTGGCGCGATTGCCGGGCGCGATGTCGGGCCGCTGGCTGCCCCAATACGAATGACACCCATGCATCACTGGCATGATCTGGCGGGATGCAAATGGGAAGATGTCGGCGACTGGAAACGGCCATGGTATTATCCGAAAGACGGCGAAACCATGCAGGACACGCTAAACCGGGAATGTCTGGCTGCACGTAATGCGGTCGGCATTCTGGACGCCTCAACACTTGGTAAAATCGACATACAGGGACCTGACACGTCAGAATTCCTGAACCGGATTTACACCAACGCCTGGTCGAAGCTTGAAGTTGGCAAATGCCGCTACGGCCTGATGCTGGGTGAAGATGGTATGGTCATGGACGATGGCGTGACAACGCGCCTTGGAGAAGATCATTACCTGATGACCACCACAACCGGTAACGCCGCGAGTGTCCTTGGTTGGCTGGAAGAATGGTTGCAGACCGAGTGGCCTGATCTGAAGGTCTATTGCAATTCAGTAACCGAAGCCTGGGCAACCCTGTCAATCTGCGGACCCAACGCCCGCACATTGCTAGCCGAATTCACCAGCGACATCGATTTGTCTGCTGATGCATTTCCATTCATGACCATGCGTCAGGGCACGGTTGCCGGAATACCGGCGCGCGTTTTCCGGATCAGCTTCACCGGCGAATCCTCCTATGAAATCAATGTCCCGGCGAGTTACGGATTATCTCTCTGGACACAATTGATGAACGCCGGAGAGAAGTACGGGATTACCCCTTACGGCACAGAAAGCATGCATATTCTGCGAGCCGAAAAGGGGTATATTATCGTTGGACAGGAAACAGACGCAACCGTGACGCCGATTGATCTGGGTATGGACTGGATCGTCTCAAAAAAGAAAGACTTCATCGGTCGCCGTTCGTTGTCACGGGTCGACACCATCCGCGAAGACCGCAAACAACTGGTTGGGCTGCTTCCGGATGACCCTTCGGAAGTCTTGCCGGAAGGCGGGCAAGTCGTCACTGACAAGAATCACCCCATCCCAGTACCAATGATTGGTCATGTTACATCGAGTTATTATTCGGCTAATCTTGAACGCTCGTTCGCCTTGGCCGTCATAAAAGGCGGGGCTGCCCGTCATGGCGAGAAGGTCTATATCCCGCTCCCGGACAAGACCATCAGCGCTGAAGTAACTGGCCCGGTATTTTTCGACCCGGAAGGAACCCGTCTAAATGGTTGAAGCCTATCTCCGCCAAAGCCCGCTCGCGCACCTTCATCTGAGCGCACGGGCAGTAAATGATGCCGCCAGTTCAGATGCCGGAGTCGCCATACGGGAAATTACCCACCGGGTGCAAATTGTTCTTCGCGGGGCGGCATCCGACAAGGCCTTTATGGCTGCCGCAACCAAGGCCTTGCCCGTTGAACTTCCACTTGATCCCTGCACCTCGTCAGGGGAAGTTGAAGGCCTTCATATCCTCTGGATGGGACCTGATGAATGGCTGATCGTTGCTCCCGACGACGGCTATGGTGACCTCGCCTCCAAATTGAGCGGCGGATTTGTCGGGGTTCATGCCGCTGTTGTTGATGTCAGCGAAAGCCGGACGACCGTGCGCCTGTCCGGAAACAGCGCATGTGAAACATTGTCCAAAGGATGTTCCATTGATCTGCACCCGCGACAGTTTTCCAAGGATAAAGTGGTCAACACATTACTTGCCCAGGCCCATGTCACACTTCATCAGATAACAGATGACGATACGAACGGCTGCACGTACGATATATTTGTCCATCGCAGCTTTGCTGAATATCTGTGGTCCTGGCTGGAGGATGCGACCCGGGAATACGGATTACGCGTTTTGTCAGAGTAACCGTAAAGTTAAATCGCACGACAAGTGTGATTGGCGTCATAGCTTCAACTTTCCCCATGGCTAAACTTGTCTCAGTTCGTTCTTTTGGTTTGGGCTCTCCCCCTAAAAAAGATCGAGTGTTTCGAGTAGACTAAAAATAGGGATAGAGTTGCATGCCCGAAGATTTTTTGGATAACGCGGATATCGTTCGTCTGCTAAACGACCCCTCGCCCGACTCGAGGATCGATACAGCCAACAAGATTGCCGTTGGGGTCGATGCTGGAAACTTGACCGAGCGAGAGCGCGGGCTGGCGCAGGAAATTTTCCGGATCATGGCTAACGATGCCGAGATCAGGGTCCGAGAAGCATTGGCCGTCAATCTCAAAGAAAGTCCAAACCTTCCACACGACGTTGCCGTTGTTCTCGCCCGTGACGTCGACTCCGTCGCCCTTCCCGTTCTCAGCCTGTCGGAAGTTCTGACCGACAACGATCTGGCAGAAATTATTCATACTCAGGGTGAAAACAAACAACTGGCAATCGCCGGTCGGCAAAATGTTTCTGAAGCCGTCTCGAGTGCCCTGATCGATACAGGAAATGAAAATGTCGTCTCTACCCTGATTTCCAACGAGGGCGCGAATATTTCCGATACCTCGTTCGAGAAAGCAGTCGACAATATGGGAGAAAGCGAAAAGGTTCAGAACGCCATGATCAACCGCTCGTCCCTGCCCATTACAGTGGCCGAAAAGCTGGTTAACAAGGTATCGGAGATTCTCCGCGGTAAATTGCTGGAAAGGCATGAATTATCGGCCGATATGACGACAGACCTGATTTTGCAAACCCGTGAACGGGCGACCGTTCTTCTTTCGTCAGAGTCAGGCACCGGCGACGTTCAGGCTCTGGTCAGACAACTGCATGATCATGGTCGTTTGACGCCTTCCATTGTCCTTCGCGCACTTTGCATGGGTGATTTCAGGTTTTTTGAGTCGGCACTGGGCGTGCTTGCCGGCATTCCGCTGATCAATGCACAAACCCTCATTCACGATCCCGGACGTATCGGGTTGAAGCGTTTGTGGACCAGCGCCGGTTTACCGGATGCGCAACTTCCTGCCGCGTTTGCCGCCATCGATGCGTCAAAGGATCTGGAATATGATGGAGAATCCAATGACCGGGAGCGTTTTTCCAGACGCCTGATTGAACTGGTACTCACCCAGTACGATGATCTTGGTGTCGAATTTGAATCCGACGACCTTGAATACTTGCTGGCCAAGATAAATACCCTGCCATCGTCTCAGCATGTCTTCAGTGAATAGGTATCAGTTTTTCCGGGTATCCCTTCATCGATAAATGACAACACGGCCTTCCCTGGGGAACAGTTCAATGTCGTCACCGGTACGGATCAGCGTGCAGGGGTCACCTTCCAGATTATGCATGATTGGAATTTCGGCAAACAGCGCGCCCTGAACAAATATCGGGCTTGTCCGACGAAAGATCATGGCCAGCGGCGCGATCCCGTGATCCTTCAGATTGGCCAGCGCCCAGGAGGCCGCAACGCCACCCTTGGGACTGGTGCAAACCAGTATTTGACCGCCAATTGATTGACCGTACAGGTCATGTTCGGGGTTGGAAATCACACCGCTGTCCGGATCGAGATCATAGCGCACACCAAACCCATCTTGTGAGACCAATGCTGGCCCCCGCACATTACCGCCTATACCTTTTCCATTGCGCAGCACCCCTTGGGAATTTTTCGGGATTTCACTCATGATGACAACCGCCCCGTTGTCGCCGCATTCAGGCAGTCTTCCAGTCGCCTGAAGGCACTGACATACCCCGCCGATGACAGCGTATTCACAAGTTTTGCCGAATTGGTAACGACGGTCCGCCAGCCCGTCTGCTCGCGCATCAACGGTGCTTCCTGATAAAAGCAGGTCCCCGACGATAATTCGGCCCCACGTCTGTAAAGTTCATCAGAAATACTGGCATGTTCGGCCGGAGCTTTGACTTGAGGATCGATTGCCAGAATCAGTTTTGTATTGTCAGGTAACCGTCGCCCCTTCAAACCGTTCAGGACATCCGAGACTTCATCGATGGATAGCTGGGGTGCGGCGAATACAACGATATCAACTGACGTTTGATCCAACTGAGTTCGACTGAATACTTTTTCGATATCTGCACGGGTACAGACATGTTCATCCCCTGGTATATGACCAGCACACGCGGCTTGCAGAGTTGGCGCTTCAGGTGTGGCACCTACAACATGAAACATTGCATGCCCCCCGTAACTCGCCAAAGCGACCCCCAGGTGCTTGAGCATATTAAGTGTCGGTGGTGCGAAGTCTCCATAAAACACAGGCACCGTCTCATAGCCGGTTGCGATCTGTCCGGCCCATGCGGCAATCGCCCCCCATTCAGCGATTTCCGATGGGTCACAGGTAATCCTGATCAGTTGATTGGCAATACGATTTTCATCAAGATGCAGACCGTAAGCAGGTGTCATTCCGATCAGCGCTGATGCAAGTGCCGAGGGACCGCCTTCAAAATTTGTCCGGGCACCGAAAATACTGTTGGCGGAAACCGCGGTGCCGGTATCCCCCCAGGCGAGATGCTCGCCGAATCGCGGCGGTGTGACGGTCTGGTAATTGATGCAGGTGTTGGTTGGTAAAAACCCGAGCTCTCGGCAAAGCCGAAAGAGATTACGGTCCTGCTCAACGAATTCTTCGGTTAACCCATATGATGCAATCAATTCTGCGGCGCGCGAAAAATCCACTGTGCAGGGGTCCAAATAAGACGGCACCTTGGTGCGTGCATTCTCGCTAACCAGCCGTTGCAGTAATTTAACACCAATTTCGCCCATCATCCGCAAATCAGGTGCGAAATGCGCCGAAGATACCGCAACCATATGCGGTGCATCGAAAAAATGACCCAACGCTTCATTGAAGGACATCGCCCATTGAATTGATGGCCCGGCTTCCCCGTCCAGCCAGCGCTGTTGTTCTTCGGTCAACTTCATAAATTGCCCCCACAACCTGTGAAGACTATGCGCCATGATCGGTATGATCTCAAGGCGGCGAAAACAGAGATGATACCACCTAACTACGAAACATCCCTGACATGGCAAAAACGCAATATCAGATGACGTTTTGCGTTCCTGCCAGCGGGTTTGCGCCGACAGTGTTGATGAAAACCAACAGCCGTAACGTTACAGGAAAATGACTTGGCAGAGCGCAAAACCTTTCGCCATCAGGTCGAGTATAACTTCATCACGGCATCTACGGCATCTGCGACAATTTTTTGAATTTCCTTCTCTGACGGCGATTTACGTACACCACATGCCAACTGCATATGAATAGGAAACGTCATCATACCCAGAAAATACCTGGCAGCTTGCGCCGGATCATCCAGGGTCAATTCTCCGCTTTCCGATTTCAGACTAAAATAATCAGTCATCATTTCAAGGATTGAGCCCGGACCAAATTCATAAAAATTCCGGCCCAGTTCAGGAAACCGCCCGGCATCCCCCATCACCACCCTGAAGACTTCAATGGTTTCAGGCGCAGTAATAATTCCCAGCACATATTCTCCGGTTTTCCGCAGCATTTCACTGATCGGTACATATTGGGCAGCGTCTTCATTTGACAGCGGGCACCCGTCCTTACCACCCTGTTTTTCACAAACTCCAGTCATTACGCCAGCAAACAGTCCCTGTTTGTTTTCGAAATGACTGTAGACCGTACGCTTGGAAACCTTTGCCTCAGCCGCAATAGCATCAACGCTGACTGCGCCAAATCCCTGGTTGAGAAAAAGTCTGGATGCGGCTTCAACAATCGCCTGCCGTTTCGGACTATTCGGTGCGTCCGCAGGCGGGACAAATTCTAGAGCGGACTGTGACATAAAATTTCCTCTTGACCTGGATCAAGCTTGGTATTAGTAAACTACACCGTACCGTTTACCAAACTATACAGTGTAGTGTACATTACTTTTCCCAACGCGGCAACCACACCGTATTCGGGCAACATCAAAAACTATCAGGAGCGTAGCAATGACGCAGGCGAGCGACAATATACACAAACCACAACGGTTCATGAGTGCATTTGACAAATCTGTGGCCCGCTATGCCGAATGGGTGATCCGTTGGCGTTGGCTGATGATCGTTGGAACCCTGATCGCGGTTGTTGGTTCGGCCTACGGGGCGCAGTTTCTGGGGTTTTCAACCAGTTACCGGGTATTCTTCAGCAATGAAAACCCGCAACTTTCAGCCTTTGATGCCTTGCAAAACATTTACACAAAAGAAGACAATGTCACATTCGTGATTAAACCCCGTCAGGGGGATGTGTTTAATGCCAAACATCTGGACACTATTCGAAAACTGACCGAATCGGCATGGAAGGTACCGTTTGCCACCCGCGTCGACTCGCTCAGCAATTTCCAGAATAGCTTCGCCGAAGGTGATGACCTGACCGTTCAGGATCTTGTTGGCAAACACCTGAAACTGACACCGGACACGTTGGCCTACATAAAAACCACAGCGCTTGGTGAACCTCTGCTGCTCAACAAGCTGATTTCTCCGGATGGAACGACCGCTGGCATCAACATCAGCGTTAACCTGCCGGGCAAGAGCATGACGGAGAGTCCCGAGGTCATGGAATACGTGCGTGATCTGGCGGCGCAGGTCCGTGCAGCCAACCCCGACCTTCATATTGCGCTTACCGGTATCGCTGCCCTGAACCACGCATTTGCCGAAGCATCACAAAGCGATATGGGAACGCTGATACCGCTAATGTACGCTGCGCTGCTTGGCATAATGATCGTCCTGCTGCGGTCATTCAGCGGCACTTTCGCGACCATACTTGTTATTGGATTTTCCGCCGCAACCGCCCTTGGACTGGCCGGTTGGTTTGGAATTCTGTTGACGCCACCGTCAGCCACAGCGCCAACCATCATCCTGACCGTCGCCGTTGCCGACAGTATCCACATTCTGATTACCATGCTGCGCGAAATGCGCCTTGGTGCCACCAAACGTGAAGCTATCGTTGAAAGCCTGCGCATCAATTTCACGCCCGTCCTGCTGACCAGTGTCACCACCATCATCGGGTTCATGTCTCTCAACTTCAGTGACTCGCCTCCGTTTCGCGACCTTGGCAACATTACAGCGGTTGGCGTAGCCGCTGCCTGGTTATATTCCATCGTGTTTCTTCCGGCGCTGATGGCCGTCCTGCCGGTGATTGTAAAAGTCAGGCCGGAATCCGCGACTACCGGAATGCTGCGTCTGGCTGAATTCGTCATCCGCCGGAAAAATCTGATGTTCTGGGGCACAACGACACTGGTCATCGTCCTTGGCATCCTGGTTCCCCGGATCGAACTTAATGACAAGTTTGTTGAATACTTCGAACCGCCGATCCAGTTCCGTGCGGACACTGATTTTGCCATGGATAACCTGAGCGGCATTTACCAGATGGAGTTTTCCCTGCCTGCCAAGGAAGAAGGCGGCATCAGCGAACCCGAATACCTGTCCAATGTCGATGCGTTCAAGTCGTGGTTCCTTCAGCAGCCAGAGGTCGTTCATGTCCAAAGCATCACCGACGTCATGAAGCGCCTCAACAAAAACATGCACGGAGATGACGAGACCTACTATCGCCTGCCCCAAGACCGGGACCTTGCTGCGCAATATCTGTTGCTGTTCGAAATGTCCCTGCCCTACGGTCTTGATCTGAACAACCAGATCAATGTTCAAAAATCTGCGACCCGTCTGATTGTTACGCTGAAAAACGTATCCACTCGTTCTGCCCGCAAGCTGGAAGCCCGCGCAATTTCCTGGCTGGGCGGCAATTTTCCGGGTGCCGAAGCGACGGATGCTACCGGGCCGTTCCTGATGTTCTCTTACATCTCCCAGCGCAACATTCAGGGCATGCTGGGCGGAACCGCATTGGCACTCTTCCTGATCTCGGGTCTGTTGATGCTCGCCCTTCGTGACGTCAAGATGGGGTTGATCAGCCTTGTTCCAAATCTTGTTCCGGCGATTATGGCATTTGGCCTTTGGAGTATTTTTGTTGGACAGGTCGGGTTGGCAGCATCGGTGGTGACGGCAACCAGCCTCGGGGTCATCGTTGACGCGACCGTACATTTTTTGAGCAAATATGCCCGCGCCCGACGCCAGCGCGGCGACAATACCCAAGACGCAATCCGCTATGCCTTTTCAACTGTCGGAACGGCGTTATGGGTAACCTCGATCATCCTGATCGCCGGGTTCGGGGTGCTCGCCTTGTCGGCCTTCAAGATCAATCAGGAAATGGGCGTCTTGATGGCAATTACACTGGCCTGTGCGCTGGTGGCCGACTTCCTGTTGTTACCTGCCCTGCTGCTAATGGCAGACAGAACCCAACACTCTCATGAGGGAAACATCTCTCCCGATCCTCAAACTGCACCTGCGGAGTAAAACCATGAACTCAAAATTATTGTCCAAATCTTTTATCCTGACCCTAGTTACATTGGGATTTACGGCAACGATAGCACAAGCGGCATCTCCGGAAGCCAAAGGCCTGCAAATTGCCGAAGAAATTGACCGCCGAGATATTGGCTTTGGCGATAGCCGCACCGACCTTGAAATGCTGCTGACCAATCGTCATGGTGAAAAAAGTGTTCGAAAGTTGCGACTTTCAACGCTTGAAAATGCAGATACAGCCGTAGGCGACAAAAGCCTGACCGTTTTCAAGCATCCGCGTGATATCAAAGGCACGGCATTTCTGAGCTTTACCAAAATTCTCGACCCGGATGATCAATGGCTTTATCTGCCTGCCCTGAAACGGGTGAAACGCATTTCATCCGCCAATAAATCCGGACCTTTTGTCGGGTCTGAATTTGCTTACGAAGATCTCGTCTCCTTCGAAGTCGGCAAATACACTTTTAAATGGCTGCGCGATGAGGCATGCGGCGAATTGGAATGTTTTGTTGTTGAACGCTTCCCGAAATATGAGAACTCCGGTTATACACGCCAGACTGTCTGGGTCGACAAGGCTGAATATCGTATTCAGAAGGTCGATTTTTATGATCGCAAGAACACCCATCTCAAAACACTGATTCAGTCAAACTTCGAGAGGTATCTGGATCAGTACTGGCGCCCGCTGAAGATGGTTATGAAGAACCACCAAACGGGCAAGGCAACAGATCTGGTGTTTTCGCCCTACGCGTTTCGGGTCGGCGTGAACGAGAAGGATTTCACACCCAACCGCCTGAAAAAAGTTCGCTAGGAAGGTTTGCCAGTAATGAATCCCAAAGGGCGACACCCCTACGCCCTGACCCTGGCGGCGTTGCTGATAGTCTCCGGCAACGTCGCCACTACTGCTGCTCAGGAGCTGGAGACCGGAGGGTCCGTCGCGCTGGAAACCCGCCTGTTTCCGGGTTCCAGATCATTTGATGGTCAGGACAGATCAACTGTATCCCCTTCTATTGTTCTGGAACCGGAATTCAATTACACGCTTAATGATGGCGACGATACGCTGACCTTCATTCCCTATGCCCGGCTGGATATCCACGATGAACGACGCAGCCATTTCGATATTCGGGAACTGACCTGGGTTCATTTGGATGATTCCTGGGACACGACCATCGGCGTTGGAAAAGTATTCTGGGGTGTGACTGAATCTCGTCATCTCGTCGATGTCATCAACCAGACCGACGCCGTCGATAACATTGATGGTGAAGACAAACTCGGACAGCCGATGATTAACGCCAATCTTATTTCCGATTGGGGGACTTTCGGTTTGTTTGTGTTGCCCGGTTTTCGCGAACGGACCTTTGCTGATGATGAGGCCCGGCTTCGCGGCCCAAAACCCGTTCAGCAAGATGATGCGACCTATGATTCGGCAAGCGGCAACAAACATGTAGATTTGGCCGCACGCTGGTCACATACCGTCGGTGATATTGATATCGGCCTCAGCCAGTTTCACGGCACCAGCCGCGAGCCGGTGATGAAAACAGTCACCCGTGCTGACGGAGTTTCGGTTTTTCAGCCACACTACGACATCATTGATCAATCCGGCCTCGACGCTCAGTTGACGTCAGGTCCGTGGCTGTGGAAGCTTGAATCCATTATACGCGCTGGTCAGGGGGATCGTTTTGCCGCCTCCGTTGCAGGCGTCGAGTATACCCTTTATCAGATCGCCGAGAGTCAGGCCGATATCGGATTGCTGGCTGAATATCTGTATGATGGGCGCGATGATAGTGCCCCCGCGACCCTTGCCAATAACGACACCTTTATTGGTGCCCGCCTGACCCTGAATGACGAACAGGACACAGCCGTTCTTGTCGGGGCGGTCATTGACAACGTCACTCAGGAAACGTTCCTGTCGTTTGAAGCCGAACGTCGGTTGACCGATCACTGGAAAACGGAAGTCGAAGCACGGTGGTCCGTCAATGTTCCGGACGGTGGCTTTTTCTCCGGTGCGGAAAACGATGATTTTATGATGGTACGGCTGGCACGGTTTTTCTAGAGTATCCCCTTCGATGGCGTGAACCTGTCCAACAAGGAGGCTTTATGAAAATCATATCGTGGAACGTAAACGGCATTCGTGCGGTCGAACGCAAGGGCGAACTCGATATCCTGATCAATGCGGAATTCCCGGACATCTTGATGATGCAGGAAACCAAAGCCTCCGCTGACCAACTCAGTAAAAATCTGACCGAACACCCGGACTATCTACAGTTCTATCACAGCGCAGAAAAGAAGGGGTATTCCGGCACCTCCATTTGGGTCAAACGCGATTACACAGATCAAGTCAAATACTCAACCGGCATGACCGGATTCAAGGATACGGAAGGGCGTATTTCCCGTCTTGATCTGGGCGACCATACATTTCTTGGCGTCTATTTCCCGAATGGCGGCAAATCGGAGGAAGCGTGGCAAGGCAAGCTGGTGTTCTATGACAAGTTTCTGAAATTCACCAACAAACTCCGGAAATCGGGACGGGTTGTTGTCTGGGCTGGCGATGTCAATTGCGCGCATGAAGAAATTGATCTGGCACGCCCCAAGGACAACAAAAAATCAATCGGCTTTTTACCTGAGGAACGCGGCTGGGTCAGCAAAGTGATTAAAAGCAGCTGGGTCGATGTGTTTCGTACTCTCAACCCCGAAACCGTCGTTTATTCTTGGTGGCATTTGATTTCAAAATCGCGGGCGCGAAACGTTGGCTGGCGCATCGATTATTTTTTTGTTGATCGCGATACACTGAAGAATGTCACAGATATCAGTTATCTAAACGACCAGATGGGATCGGATCATTGTCCGGTCAAACTGGAAATCAAGACGTGACCTATGCCTGCCTGAAGCCCGGCCTTCCTGTTTGGCTACGGCACCTTGGGTAACGGAACATCCGCCACCCAGACATACCCATCCGGATCGACCAGATAGACTTCCCGCAATCCATGCGGTTTGTCCATGGCACCAGCGAGGACCGTATAGTCTGCGGCACGGGCTCTGGATTCTGCATCGTCGGGATCACATTGATGAAGGCGAATCTCAACACCTATTCCGCGCACCAATTCGCTGGTAAGGCTGCCGCTAAGCGGGTGATCATTATAGGTGTGATCGGCATGCAGCATCCATTCCGCACCGTATCCCCGGAGCACGGCAAAATCAGGATCAGCGTAGACGATTTCCGCGGCAAGGACATCCGTCTGGAACGCTAGTGCACGTGTCATATCCGCGACCAGCAGATTTATACCCAATCCGTTCAGAGACCGTCCATAGTCATCGGCGGGCATCCACGCATCTCCTTCGCGCAATTTCATAACCCACATCCTCCACACTTGGTCATTGCTGTAGCAATCGTTACCATACCTCCAATCTCGTCATCTGGAGAACCTTAATATGACCGATACGACCCCACGCACCGCGTTAATCACCGGCTCCGGCAAAAACATCGGTCGGGCGATCGCCCTTAGGCTGGCAAGCGACGGCTTTAACATCGTTATCAATGGCTCAACCGACCGCGACGCCTGTGAAGATGTTGCTCAGGATATCCGAACCATCGGCGGCGAAGCGCATATTGTGATGGCGGATGTCGGACAATCGAAAGATGCCGAGCGACTGGCCGCAGAGGCCATCGAACGGTTCGGATGTGTCGACGTATTGGTCAACAATGCCGCCATCCGACCGTCCTCAAAGTTTCTTGAAATGGATATTGAAGAATGGAACCGGGTCATGGCCGTCAATCTTGGACAGGCCTTCTGGCTGGCACGGGCCTGCCTGCCGGGAATGGTCAAAGCGGGTTGGGGACGGATTATCAATTTCGCCGGAATGAACGCAATCCACGGCTACAATGGTCGCGCCCATGTCAGTGTTACCAAACACGCGGTCTGGGGTTTGACCAAATCGCTGGCCAAGGAGTTCGCACCCCAGGGCATCACCATAAATATCGTATCACCGGGACCGATCGAGTCCGATCATGCAGACCCGGAAATGACCGCCCATATCGAAGCCATGAAATCGCGCGTACCTATGGGACGGCTTGGCAAACCTGAAGAGGTGGCAGCCAGCGTCGCCCTGCTGGCATCCGACGAAGGTGCGTTTATTAGCGGACAACTCATTCAGGTGAATGGCGGAACCGAAACCTGAAGTGAATTGGCCCTAGACGTTCGAATCAGGGAAGCTTTCTTTCTTCTTGGCAACAAATTCAAGCAGGGCTTCATCGATACCGGGGTCGATCGGTGGCGCTTCATAAGAGGTCAGCATTTCCTTGCAGATGGCTGATGCCCGATCAACCGTCCTGAGACTGCCTTCCGCCTGCCATTGTTCGAATGAGTTGTTATCGGCAATATTTGAACGATAGAAGGCCGTTTCAAAATTGTCCTGGGTATGCTGACAACCAAGATAATGATTACCCGGCCCGACTTCGCGAATCGCATCCATAGCCTGGCCGTTTTCAGAGAAGTCATATCCCTTACACAGGGTCTCCATCATCCCAAGCTGATCGATGTCCATGACAAACTTCTCATAAGAGGATACCAGTCCGCCTTCCAGCCAACCTGCGCCGTGCAGCATGAAATTCACACCGCACAGAACGGCGGGAATCAACGAATTGGCACTTTCTGAAGCCGCCTGTGCGTCGGGTATCTTGGCACCGCAAAGAGAACCGCCAGAGCGAAATGGCAGACCCAGCCTCCGTGCCAGTTGAGCCGCCGCGGAAATCACCAGAGTCGGTTCCGGTGTCCCAAACGTTGGTGCGCCGGACTGCATTGAGAGCGCTGCCGAAAACATTCCGAAAATCACCGGCGATCCCGGCCGCACAAGCTGCCCGACACCCATTCCAGCCATGGCTTCGGCAAGGGCCTGGGCGAGCGTCCCGGCAGCCGAAACAGGAGCCATCGCGCCTTGCATGATAAAGGGCGTTACGATCACCGCCTGATTGGCCCGCGCGTAGGTTTTCAGGGCGCCAAGCATGGTACCGTCCAGCGTCATTGGCGAATTGCAGTTAATCAGGCTGGTACAGACCGTTTTTTTATCAACGAAGTCTTTGCCGAACAGGATTTCACACATGGCGACGGTATCTGCGGCGCGATCTGGATGCGTAACCGACCCCATGAAGGGTTTGTCCGAATAGCGCATATGTGTGTAAACCATATCAAAATGGCGTTTGTTGACCGGCAGGTCGACCGGCTCGCAAACCGTTCCGCCAGAATGATGGATGGACGGGGCCATATAGGCGAGTTTGACGAAGTTGCGAAAATCCTCAATCGTGCCGTAGCGTCGCCCACCTTCCAGGTCACGCACAAATGGCGGCCCGTAGACCGGTGCAAAAACAAGGTTTTTGCCTCCCATGACGACATTGCGGGCCGGGTTACGTGCATGCTGGGTAAATTCTGAAGGGGCCGTCTTTAGCAGATTACGAAGCATTCCCTTCGGAAACCGAACCCGTGTCCCGGTGACATCAGCACCGGCATCTTTCCAGAGTTCCAGAACTTCATCGTCATCGGTAAATTCAATGCCCGTCTCTTGCAGGATGATATCGGCATTGGCCTCAATAATCTCCAGTCCTTCTTCGGAACAGAGTTCCGTCAGAGGTATATTTCGGGAGATATAAGGCTGCGAGACTGCGTTGCTTTCTGATCTGGCGGCACGACGGGCGCTTCGGCCACGGCGTGAACCGCGTTGTGCGGATGCACTCATAGGGGTTCCTCCAGAATTCGGATACTTTTGTGCAGTTTATTCAGCGCACAAAAGACGACTAATCCCGCTCCGCCACTTTGTTGTTCAATCGCGTCGCGACGCCCTCTTCCTCACCTGTTATCTTCTCAAAATTCGTGTCAGAACCCGATAAGTCGACGGCGATATCCGATAGATGACTTCTTTTAACAACCCTGCTACGTCAGGAGCAAAATAGTTGGGGCCAAAGACGGGCTGTGGTCCGCCATACCCAAGACGTTCGAGTTGCCGCTGACAATCTTGCAAAAGCACCTGTGACTCAGGGTTCAGACAGAACTGTTGCCGTTTTCGCTGCTCTTCCGACAGGGCCGCATGCCACACCCCTAACATATATCTTGGGTGTGCGGATGGATTGCTCTTTCCGCGATGCATCAGATGCAGAAACCGGATAATCACATCACCACAGTTGGTGTTTGCCCTGAAAGCCCGTTGTTCCGAATTTTGATCAGCGATATGTGTGCCCGAAACGAGTTCAAGACTGCCATTCAGCTCATCAACGTCGCCAAGCGGAATGTTGACCATCAACTTGTCTGATTGCGGATAATCAAGATCACTGTGGAATTGCTGATCAATACTGCCCGGCATATTCACGTTGCCACCAATTCCGGTAATCTGGATACCTTCACCCAAAACACCGGAAACAATGGACAGGATGAT
>JAJFIJ010000144.1 GCA_021775105.1 Rhodospirillales bacterium
CTGTCGACCCGGCTGTAGTGGGCCGTTGTCTCAAGCTTCTTGTGCCCGAGCAGCACCTGGATCACCCGGATATCGACCTTCTGTTCCAGCAGGTGGGTGGCAAAACAGTGCCGGAGCGTGTGCAGAGAGACCCGTTTATCAATTCCCGCCGCCTCTCTGGCGCCATGGAAGATACGGCTTAACTGGCGGGTACTCATGGCGTTAATCGGGTTCTGCCCGGGAAACAACCAGCCATCCGGCAGCATCACACCCTTTCCATGACCAACCCGCCACCACTGGCGTAGCACCTCAAGCAGATCATCCGACAGCATCGCGTATCGGTCCTTGCGACCTTTGCCTTGCTCGACACGGATCACCTGACGTTCACTGTCAATATCCGAAACGCGCAACGAAACAACTTCCGAGGCCCGCAAACCGGCACCATAGGCCACCGACAGAACCGCTCGGGCCTTCATGCCCGGCGCATGGCCCAAAAGGCTGGACACCTCTTCGGGACTGAGGATCACCGGCAGGCGTTGCGGCTGACGGACCGTCGTCATACCGACCCCGGCGTCACTGCGGCGCAGCGTTACACCGAAGAAAAACCGCAAGGCAGAGACCGTCGCATTCATTGACGTTGCTGACGCACCACTCGATCTCATGTGAAACTGAAAGCGGCGCAGATCCTCCGACGTTGCGTTATCCGGTGGACGGCCAAGAAATATCGTGAAATTCCGCACCGCCGCGATGTATCCTCGCTGGGTGCAGGCGGTGAACCCGCGGACAGTCATGTCTGCGATCATACGCTGACGCAAGGGGCTGGTGGATTTGTCTGTCATGGGTCTGCTCCTGTCTGAGTTCATGGTTGGGAAACCACAATCTCAACACAGGACAGACCCTGCCCGTTAATATTCAGAACAAAAACTATCCAAACTACCGCGTGAGCGGTTTAGTCCTCTGGCACTTAGCCGACATGTTTTGGCTTTATCTATTTCGTCTGCTATTTGGTCATATGCAGAAATTCACCTTCGGTTGCTAAAAGCGCCAAGTGTTCGAATACAAGAAAATACTCCCCCTGCGATACTCACGAAAAAGACGCAATCCTTAACCCATTAACTGATGATTAGTGGGCTAGCTTATAGAAAAACAAATTATTCCAAGTATTTGGTCTTCAACCGTTCCGCCAAATACCGCATGAAGCACCGTACAATCCCCATGGACGGACCTCACGCCCTCACTGTTGATATAAATTCCGCCTCGCGCGCACGCGCGCGTTTTGCGTAGGGTGTGTGAGGATCAGAGGCTAAGACGTCAAATTTTGGTGAGCGTATCGATCTTTTCCTGAATGGCATGCACCAGAGATTTAACCGTTTCATGCCGGAATGGACGGTATCGATCACGTGTATTCGGGCGAACGCTTGGACCTATTGCATATTTTTCCTTATAGACGCTCGCCACTTCCTCAACATCATTCATGGTCATGACCCATGACTGACGTATGGACGCAGTTTCGACATCGAAAAGGACTCCTACGAGCAATGTTTCGGCTTTTTGGCGGAATGTCTTTCTCTGCAAATCAAATTGAATGATTCCGGTTTTGCTAGGCTCTTTGGTCCAAGACTTGACCTGTAGAGGCAACAGTGCACCAGTCTCTTTGTCTGCAATGATCAAATCTATGCCGTGGTCATCAGCGAGTGGCACGAATGGCGACAACCGCCCCTTTGATCCAAGCATCAATGCTGCTGCAACGGCTTGTTCAGTGACTGCCCCTTTTTGCGTAGAAGTCAGGTCATCTGCCATGGATTTTTACATTATCCTATTTTGGGATAATCCCAATATAGGATTACGCCTGTTTTCGCCTGAGATCAACGGCGAATGGGCATATGGCAGATTCGATCCACAATGAAGTGTATAGAGAGCTGATCAATGCGTTAGTATCTGCACGGAAAGATGCAGGTCTGACGCAACAAACAGTGGCTGATCGCCTTGGCAAACCGCAGTCCTATATTGCAAAAATAGAAGGACTGGAACGACGTTTAGATATTATAGAGTTTCTATTGATCACAAATGAGATATCTCTAAATCCAATCCAATTGATTGATCAGGCCAAACGGGATTTGTTACGCTAATAATCGCTTAGAATATGAAAAACACTGAGCTTTCACACAATAAGCTTCAACACTACGCGATTTAAGCCAATGTGTTTGCATTCAAATTCTATCGGCCTCATTGCTTAGCTCCGATCAGTAGCTACCCAATTCGACAATCCGAAATACTTAATCTCCTTTAAAAATACTATAAAGGTAGGTTATTGTACCCCTTCTAAATACCCATAACCTACCTTGTTCTATGTGTATAACATTTATTTCATTTTTTTTCTTGAATTATTTATAAGGGTCCTTTATAGAACCCTTATAATCTATTTCACATAAGGGCACTCAACAATGAAAGCTCCAAAAATTCCTAGCAGTACGCTTCGTGATTGCGCTTTGGAGCAAATGAAGAAAAACGGGACTCCGCTTAAAGCGGTTCATTCAGGCAGTCGGGCAATGTTATATGAAATGCCGGATGGCCGATCCGTAAGGATAAGAACGTCTAACGACCCTATTCTAGTGGTAGCCGCCGAATCATCTGAAATGGACGCACGGCTAAATATAGAAGGCACAGATCTATTATTGATCACCATGCCTGAAAAACCTCGCACTCCTGGCCCTGTTAAATCGTTCTTAGTGCCTGCCGATATTGCAGTAAATGCGGTCAGGGATTCTCACAAAAAATGGTTGAGCACCAATCCAAATACCAAGGGTGACAACAGAACGTGGAATTTATGGTTTGATAACACCGGACGGCCTTCGGGTGGGTATGCAGAAAAATGGTCAACTTATCTTCTTTCAGAATCGGCAGACTCTCTGTCAGAAGAAACGCTCACTGATACTTTGGCACCTAGCACGTTATCTATTCCTGGGGCTACACCCAGAAAAGAAACTGTTGCAGATGTTATTGAGGGCGCCAGACAGAAGATTTCAAATTTAACAGGAATGCCGCTGGATTCCATTCAGATAGACATTAAACTAGGGGCATAATAACCTAAATAAATTACAACCAAAAGATTCGTTCAAATTTGGCTGCATATTGTCAGTACTTTAAAGGAACAGGTAACAGATCAATGGATTGGAAATTCAGGCACATAAGCCCAAATGAAGTTGAATCAGAGATTACACAACGTGACCAGTTTTCAAATGACTCAGTTGAATTAGTGGATGCTCTTGGGCGTGAAGTTACACAAAACACTCAAGACGCAATCGACATTGACAGAGGAGAAACATCTTCAAGACTCGTGTTCAGATTCTCCAACGACATTGACCCTACATATTTTCGGTCCCTGTTTGAGGGTGCCGAGAAGCATCTGGAAAGCTCAGGAGTGGACTTGGACCAGGTTGATTGGAATGAACCAACAGCATTGATTATCGAAGATTTCGGAACGACCGGCCTTACGGGTTCATATGAAATTAAAGACAAACAGAATTTCAGCGACTTTTGGCGCCGTCATGGAAGGTCTCACAAAGGTGGAACAAACCTTGGGAGATGGGGGCTTGGGAAACTAGTGTATTCATACACCTCTCAGCTGAGGGTGTTTTTTGGCCTGACCAAACGCAGCAACGATCCCCTACAACTGCTAATGGGACAGGCGGTGTTAAACAACCACACCATTGATGGAGAAGAATTTGCGCCCCATGGTTTTTTTGCGGAGCAACCTGGTGACATTCAAATCCCTAGTACCGATACCTTTTTTATCCAGAAATTTAAAAATGAGCTCGGATTAACTCGAGAAAACGAAAGCGGCCTTTCGGTAATTATTCCCTTTCCTTCACGGGTAATAACTCCAAATAGATTGCTCGAAGGATTGATCCTTAATTATTTTTTCCCAATCCTTTCTGAAAACTTGGTGATTGATGTAGATGGTGAAATCGTAAAAAAATCCAATATTCGGGAAATGACTGAAAAATACGCGAACTCAAAAATCCGAGATGCCGGTACGCTATTTGATTTTATTGAAGGAGTTCACGATTTCGATAATGAGAACCTAATCAGGGCTAAAATAGATTGGCAAACGTCAGGAAAAATGTCCGACACCAGCTTCATTCCTATCGATTTGCTCAATCTTCGTGCCAAGTTTGATGATGGCGAACTAATTGGTGTGAGGTTTCCCATCACAGTAACTAAAGATGGTGAAGCAAAAGCCACAAGCTTCAACGTCTTTATTCAAAAACCTGAAGAGCTGACCTCTGGCCGTGACATGTATGTACGAGGGTCGCTTTTGATTCCCAGTGAAGCAAAATTCTCTCATAGGAGAGCTCTCGGAGTTCTCATGGCAAAAGATAAGCCAATAACCAGTTTTCTAGGAGATGCCGAAAACCCCGCACACACAAAATGGAATGGAAATGCTGAAAAGTTGAAACCCTACACCAATGCAGCACCAAACCTAAGAGCCATTAGAAACAGCATTGTCCAATTACACGACCTTTTGGCTCAATCGATGGAAACAGAGACAGATGACCCACTTAAAAGATTTTTTTCGATTCCTGGAACCGGTAAAAAGACGCATATCAAGAAAAGACGCAATAAGATACCACCGCCACCACCACCGCCACCTCCTCCAATCCCAAAGCCAGTCAAAGTGGAAAAATTCGGAAGTGGTTTCAGGTTGATTCCCAATGAACCGATAGATCCTAACGACTTTCCAATTACAGCAAAAATCCGAGCAGCATATAACAGACCAGACGGGTCGGCGTTTAGAAAATACAGCCCTCTCGACTTTGATTTTGGTTCCAGTGATTTCTCAATTGAAGGCAGACAGATTTCCCTCACTTCGAAGAAGAATAATTTGATCGAGTTTCAAATCGTAAATGACGACTTCGAGCTTGATGTGCAGGGTTTTGATGACAAACGCGAGCCAATAGTAAAAGTCGAGATATAGGGAAGTAAGCCATGCACATAACACGAACTATCAATCTGACGGGAAGAAAGAAAATCCCGCGCAAGAAAATTCAGTTCGAATTGGTGGAAAATGCTGACGGTGAGCTTGGGTTCGATGGATCTATTGATTTTGCTGAGCTTAATGTTCCATCTGATGGTCAAGTTGTCGTCCAGCCATATTATAAATCCTCGGCTATGTGGTTCGACTGCGGAACAGTGTCATCGTTCGAGTTACCTGACGACACTCTATTAACAGATATAGATCGAGGCGGTTCAATTCTTTTCCGAGTTCTTGTCGTTGACGGAAAAACTAACATTGGGCGAATTCTCGCTTCGGCGGAAAGGGTCCGACTAAAAGATCCGAACGCCGAAGATGAACGAGATGCGCTTATTCTAATCCGAGAGAGGGATATCGGTCATGATGTATGGAAATTGGAGGTGGGTGACGATTTGGACAAGCCAGAACTGGTTTTCAACAACAAAATTCCAGGCGCGGCAGATCTAATTGGCGATCACGGTGTGTTTCTTGGCCTTCTCCTTCCGTCTGTTATGCGATTAATTATGAATACTATATTTAACCGGGACCTGGAGAATATTGAGGATGGAACATGGCAGTCGAATTGGGTGAAATTCTCTGAAGAACTAGTCGGATATGAAATTCCAAAGAATCGTGACGCAGATGAAAATGCCAACTGGATTGATGAATTAGTAACCGAGTTTAGTAAACAGCACAAACTGTGCGACAAACTAAACAAAACGCTGGAGGTTGCGATCGATGACTGATGTAATCCGAGCGTTGAATGAAGAAGGAATTTCAATATTTGAGAAGTTTATTGAGCATGGCGCAATCGGTGAAATTCCGTTCTACCTGCTTGATGATGACGAGATGTCGAATGAGCTTCAATGGTCCGCCAAAATCGAGAAGAGAGATTTTGTTGACAGCATGGACTTTGGGAATTACCTCAACTCCGCATTAGTAGATTGCGACCCAAGAGCCATATCATACAACTCTGGAATTTGGACTTGGCTAGCATTGTATTTCTTTGACCAGTTGTCCCCAGCGGACGCAACGGGAGCACGGAAGCCTGGAAAGGCCCACCGACATGTCCTAAAAATTGAAAATTTTCGTCACGTTTATCGTCACTTAGTACGGACTCCCTACATACTTTCACGCGATCATGGGGGAAATGCCAGTGTGTTGCTTACTAAACCCCTACACACACACGGGGAGCTTTCCGAACAAATACTTTCTCGACAAGAGTTAACCGCCACCCCATCAATTATGTCCGCCATTTACCTTTTGTATTTTGACAAGATTAAAAACAAACCGAAATCCGGCGCCGGGTCACGCAATCGAGCAGGAGTGGTTCTTCGTTTGGTAGATATATTGAAGCAGTTTGGTGCCACATATGATCTTCATTCACTCTCCGGAGAACAGATCGTTCAATTACTTCCTGAAGAATTTAACAAATGGGAAACAGTATAATCCAGCGGGGTACTGCTCATGGCGTTAAACAAGATTTTGAATTTAATTATTCAACACGTATTTGATTTCCAAAACGACCGTATTCGGAGAAGAATTTATTTGATGCTCCCATATTCTGATGCACTTCCAACCACATTCGTGAATCAGTTTCCGTACTTTTTTATCCCGTTCGATATTTCGCTCAATTTTTTGCCGCCAAAATTCTTGGTTAGTTTTTGGCCAAGTCATATGCTCTGGACATCCATGCCAAAAACAACCATCGACGAACACCGCCACCTTTGCTGACGGGAAAACAAGATCAGGCTTTCCAGGCAACTTATTCTTTAACCTATACCGCAACCCAGCCGCCCAAAGAGCCTTCCTCAGTATCTTTTCCGGCTTCGTATCAGTCCTCTTGATCTGAGACATATTGAAGCTGCGTTGCTCTTTCGTTAACACATCACTCAATAGAAATTCCTACTTGGTCAGACTTCAATGCCCTTCCCCCCCATCATTTTTCGTACTCGAGAATAACGACTGCATCAAAAGTGACACCGTATTAGCCAACTGAACAGCTAAGAAGGGCGGTACAGCATTTCCTACTTGGCGATATTGTTCGGTACGATTTCCCTCAAAAAAATAATTGTCAGGAAAAGTCTGTATCCTTGCAGCCTCTCTAACCGTCAAGCTACGGCACTGGATCGGGTCATAATGAATGAAATAATGCCCATCTTTGCTGATGTGTGAAACTATTGTGTTAGACGGAGCATTCGCTAATTGCACTTTAAACCGGTCCTGAAAATGGTGCCCAGCTATGATGTTTCCTTTGGAATCCTTGATCCGAGCGTTGACATGATTGGGAAGGAGCTGCATTGGAAAATCCGCCAGTTTTGGTGATTTACCGGTCAACTCACCATAGCAGGATTGATATAAATATCTGGCAAGATCAGAATCCATATGACCGCGGGATTCGTGTTGAATAACTCCATGTAGATTTGAGTCAACCAACCATTTTCGCAGTTTTATACCACAAGATAAATTTGAATAATCACCCTCGATGAACGAACTACCTCTTGTTAGATTTGTCTTCGACCGATCCCGTATCAACCTCAAACGTTCAGCTACTTTTTTATTTTTAGTTGAATTCAGAAGTTCATCAGAGACGTTCTCTCTAATTGCTTCAATCCATGAATCAGAACTATCGTGACCCTTTGAACGTCCACTTCTCAAGGGTGGCAGATTTCCAATAACGGACTCTGTCGATATTTCTTCAAGACATTTCTCTAGAGACATTTGGCTTAATGAAAGATCCTGTCGCACTCCCAGCAAAATAACTCGTCGCCGTTTTTGCGGCACGCCGTATTGAT
>JAJFIJ010000145.1 GCA_021775105.1 Rhodospirillales bacterium
GTCCAGGACCCGGCGTCCTGGTAACCAAGTTTCTGACCAGTTTGCCAATACGGACCGTGTGGCGATGGTGCCATCCGCCACAACGGCTTGCCAGCATCATCTACGGTGTTGTTACCGTCACTTTTCGGCGCCACCATGGATGCCGTGAAGGCTGTGTACCAGAAAATCTGCTGGGCGACATTACCCTGGGATAATGCTGGCAGGGACTGGTAGAAATCGTAACTGGCCGCACCTGGAGGTGCGTATTTGCGCAGCCATTCATCCCACTTGCGGATTGCATAGACAGCGGCCGGACCGTTGGCTGCGCCACCACGAGACACGGAAGCGCCAACCGGGTTGCAGCTGCCTTTTTCCATGCGGATGCCCCATTCATCAACCGGCACACCGTTTGGTTGGCCTTTGGAACCGGCTCCGGCCATGGACAACCAGGCATCGGTCATACGCCAGCCCAGATCAGGCGCGCGTTTACCGTAATCCATGTGCCCATAGATTTTCTTGCCATCGATTTCCTTGACGTGAACCGAGAAAAATTCGGCAATGTCTTCGTAGGCGGACCAATTAACCGGAACGCCAAGATCGTACCCATAACGGTCCTTGAACTGCTTTTTCAGATCAGCGCGATCAAACCAGTCCTTGCGGAACCAGTAGAGGTTGGCGAACTGCTGATCAGGCAACTGATACAGTTTTCCATCAGGCCCGGTGGTGAATGATTTGCCGACAAAGTCGTCAACATCAAGCATCGGGTTGGTAACGTCCTTGCCTTCTCCCGCCATCCAGTCTGTCAGATTGACCGCCAGCTGCAGACGCGAGTGCGTGCCGATCAGATCGGAATCATTGATATAGGCATCATACAGGTTGCGATTGGTCTGCATCTGCGTCTGAACAGCCTGTACAACCTCACCTTCACCGAGAATCTGGTGATTGACCTTGATACCGGTGATTTCTTCAAATGCCTTGGTCAGCGTTTTCGATTCGTAGGTATGTGTCGGAATACCTTCCGAAAGCACGTTGATTTCCATCCCCTTGAAGGGTGCGGCGGCTTTAACGAACCAGTCCATTTCCTTCATTTGATCAGATTTGGAAATTGCCGACGGTTGAAATTCCGTATCAACCCACTTTTTAGCTTCTTCTATGCCAGCGTAACTTGCAGTTGCAGCCGACACCATCGCAACCCCGGTCAGGGCCGCCAATAGTTTCGTTCTCATATCAGGTTTCCTCCCTTAAAAAAAACCGACTTAAACTATCATGTGAAAAAAAGCGAAAGTCAAATGAATAAATTCGAATATTAAGCTCACTGGCATTTTGAGACTGAACACGTTATGAATCAAGAATGATTCTCCTCAATGACCCCCTGAATGGCGCTCCATTGTCGCCAAGACAGTCCGACATTATTGATCTCGCCCAGGACCTTGGGCGGGTTAACGTGGAAGACCTGGCGCAGCATTTTTCCGTAACACCGCAGACAATTCGCAAGGATCTGAACGAATTGTGCGAGTCCGGTATGCTGCAACGGGTCCACGGTGGCGCGACCCTGTCGACCCGTGTGTCCAACGTTGGCTACGATTCCAGACGAGTCATTGCGTCTCATGAAAAACGCCGTATCGGCATAAAGGCGGCATCGCTGATTCCCAATAACTGCTCGCTGTTCATCAATATCGGCACGACAACCGAACAGGTGTCGATGGCCTTGAAAAACAAGCGAAACCTTCTTGCCATTACAAACAATATCAATGTCGTTAACATCCTGATGGACAGTCCGGGCATTGAAGTCATTGTCGCCGGCGGTATGGTCCGCCATTCAGATGGCGGCGTGATTGGCGAAGCGGCCGGAGACTTCATCCGCCAGTTCATGGTCGACTTCGCGATTATCGGCGTTTCCGGCATTGGTCAGGATGGATCGCTGCTCGACTTTGACTACCGCGAGGTCAAAGTTGCTCAGGCGATCATTGAAAATTCGCGCCATACCATACTGGTCGCCGACCGCATGAAATTTGAACGGACCGCACCGGTCAGAATGGGGCATATCTCGCAAATCGACACATTTGTTACCGATCATCCGCTTCCGGACGATCTCTCGAGAGTCTGTAGCGAAGGGGATGTCCGCGTCGAGTTGGCCGACTTTCCCTAAAATATTGAATTTCGAATTTTTTCATTGAGGGTTCGTTTTTCTTCGTTTAAGTTTTCTTTATAGGAAAACAATAACCCGGAACGAAGATGACAACCCCGGAACCGGAAACCCAGATTTATGATATCGCCATTATCGGCGGTGGTATAAACGGTTGTGGCATTGCCCGCGATGCCGTGGGCCGCGGCCTGTCAGTCACCCTGTTTGAACAATACGATATCGCCAGCGGCACGTCCTCTTCGTCAACGAAACTGATTCATGGCGGATTGCGCTACCTCGAACATTACGAATTCCGGCTGGTCCGGGAATCCCTGAAAGAACGCGAAGTCATTCTGTCAATGGTTCCTCACATCTGCAAGCCACTGCGGTTTGTGCTGCCTCACCTGAAAGGATTGCGGCCTGCCTGGCTGATTCGCCTGGGGCTATTTCTGTATGATCATCTCGGGCATCGCAAACGCCTCCCCGGATGCAGCTCGGTGGATCTTCGGCATGACCCAGCGGGGATTCCGCTGAAAGAACATCTGACGAAGGGGTTCGAATATTCCGACTGCTGGGTCGATGACGCGCGTCTGGTCATTTTGAACGCCGTGGATGCCGCAGCCAGAGGTGCCGATATTAATGTCCGCACAGAAGTCGTATCCGCCGAACGCAAGGGCGCGCACTGGGAAGTCAAGACAAGGAATGTCACAGATCAATCAACCAGAACGGTTTTGGCGAAAACCCTCTTCAATGCAGCCGGTCCCTGGGTCGCCAACGTTCTCAACCACCGGATTGGATCAAATTCGAGCTCGAATATCCGCATGGTCAAGGGTAGCCATGTTGTCGTTCCCAGACAATTCGATCATGAGCGCGCCTATATCTTCCAGAATGCCGACAAGCGGATTATTTTCGCCATTCCCTATGAACAGGATTTTACCCTGATCGGCACCACTGACGTGGATTTTGACGGTGACCCGGCGAAGGTCACCGCCACGGATGACGAGATATCCTATCTTTGTGCGGCGGCCAGTGAATATTTCATCAAACCGATCAGCCCTGATGATGTCGTCTGGACCTATTCCGGCGTCCGGCCGTTATTCGACAGCGGCGAATCTTCGGCCCAGACAACGACCCGTGATTATGTGCTGGAACTGGATTGCCCCGGCGGCAATGCCCCGCTTCTCAATATCTTTGGTGGCAAAATCACCACCTATCGCCGTCTCGCGGAAGAGGCCATCGAAAAAATCGAAGCCGGGTTCGCCAGCCCCGGGAGCCCGTGGACGGCAGGGATTCCCCTACCCGGCGGAGATTTCCCGGTCGAACAGTTCGATCAACTGACAAATGCCTTGCAACAGGCGCATTCGAATATAGATTCCCGGCTGATCCTTCGGTTGGCACACGGATACGGAACCCGGGCGCATGATCTGCTCTCCGGGGTCAACTCAGAAGCCGGCCTTGGAGAACACTTCGGCGCGGGTCTTTATCAACGCGAAGTCGACTATCTGATCCGCAATGAATGGGCGCGGACGGCAGAGGACGTTCTCTGGCGGCGCACCAAGCTCGGCCTCAGGTTTTCTCCGGAAGAAACCCGGAACCTGTCAAATTGGATGGACGGGAACGCCGCCTCTATGGTCGAATAGAACTCTGAAAACAACGCGGAGGAACAACGGCGTGGCCTCTTACATACTGGCAATCGATCAGGGAACGACATCATCACGGGCGATCCTGTTTGATGAAAACATCTCTCCTGTCGCTTCTGATCAACAGGAATTTGAGCAGCACTTCCCGAATTCGGGATGGGTTGAGCATGATCCGGATGATATCTGGAAGACCACACTTCAAACCTGTAGGGGGGCGTTACAGAAAGCGGATGCTGCGGCCAGTGATGTGGCGGCCATTGGCATCACCAACCAGCGCGAGACCACGCTTGTCTGGGACCGCCAGTCCGGCAAACCTGTTCATCGCGCCATCGTCTGGCAGGACCGCAGGACAGCCGATACCTGCAGCAACCTGAAGCATGCCGGTCACGAGGCATTGGTAACGGAAAAAACCGGCTTGTTGCTCGACCCCTATTTCTCCGCCACCAAGATCGCCTGGATACTCGACAACGTCGCCGGCGCGCGTGATGCTGCCGAGCAGGGCAGACTTGCGTTCGGCACGGTCGACACTTACCTGCTGTGGCGATTGACCGGCAATCGGGTGCATGCTACCGACGCCACCAACGCCAGCCGCACGATGCTTTATGATATTCACGCACATGACTGGTGTGATGAATTGCTTGATCTGTTTCGTATTCCACGAAGCATGCTGCCGGACGTCAAGGACTGCGCCGCAGATTTTGGCGAAACCGAAGCGGACCTGTTTGGCGCGCCCATCCGGATAGCCGGTATCGCCGGTGACCAGCAGGCGGCGACGGTTGGTCAGGCGTGCTTCAAACCGGGGATGATGAAATCAACCTACGGAACTGGCTGTTTTGCCCTATTGAACACCGGAGAAAACGCCGTTCAATCAACCAACCGTCTGCTGACAACCATTGCCTATCAATTGGGCGGCAAGACCACCTATGCCCTTGAAGGGTCAATTTTTATCGCCGGTGCTGCTGTGCAGTGGTTGCGTGATGGATTGGGCATTATCGGGCAGGCGTCAGAATCCGGTGCGCTCGCTGAACAGGCAGATGCCAACCAGGATGTATATCTGGTCCCGGCGTTCGTTGGTCTTGGTGCCCCCTACTGGGATGCCGAATGTCGCGGTGCGATGTATGGCCTGACGCGAGGATCAGGGCCGGAAGAATTTGCCCGCGCCGCACTCGAGAGCGTGTGTTACCAGACCCGCGATCTTCTGGAAGCCATGCAGGGCGACTGGGGGGCGGCGGGCGATACTGTTCTCCGGGTTGATGGCGGCATGGTCAATTCCGACTGGACCATGCAATGCCTTGCCGACATTCTGGACGCTCCGGTCGACCGCCCCGAAGTTCTCGAAACAACGGCGTTGGGGGCCGCTTATCTGGCCGGATTTCAGGTTGGCGTTTATCCGGATATGGAAACGTTTGCCCGCACGTGGGCACTGCAGCACCGGTTCACGCCAGAAATGGGGGAAAACGAGCGGGTCCGTAAATATGATGGCTGGAAAAACGCCGTCCGGCGCACGCTCAGCTAAACCTGTATCGAGTGAGTTTCCCACTGACCAATGGTGGGCACGACTGGGATTGAACCAGTGACCCCTCGCGTGTGAAGCGAGTGCTCTCCCGCTGAGCTACGCGCCCGTATTGGTCAGGAGCCGCCATATAAGGTGGCTGCGGGGTAGCTGTCAAGCCTGCCCGCCAAGCGCCTGACGTAATTGGTTGAAATGATCAATGACCGCATTCGCATCAAGATCTGACACCGGACCATGACAGTAGCCAAACGACACGGCAATGGCTTTGACATTGGCGTTCTTGGCAACTTTTATATCATTGGCGCTGTCGCCAACCATAATTGCCTGTCCCGGCAAAACGTTCAGGTCATCAAGGACCGCCTGAAGATGACGGGGGTCCGGCTTGCGAACGCCACCCAGCGTATCGCCACCAACGACCGCATCAAAAAATTCCTCAATTTCAAATTCTGCAAGAATTTCGAGGGTCGCCTGAACGGGTTTGTTGGTGCAAAGACCAATCAGAATGCCGTTGTCCTTAAGGTCAACCAGCACATTCAGCGCGCCAGGAAACAGCTTTGTATGCGCCGTTGCATTGACTTCGTAATCCCGGCCAAACCGTTCGACCCGGTCTGCCAGTTCATCCTTATCCGGCACCTCGCCCGTCGCCCGATATCCACGTTCCACCAGCTTCGGCACACCATCGCCAATCATCCCGATCACTTCTTCAAGCGACAATTCCCGGCGACCTTCATCGAACATTAACCGGTTCAGGGCAAATCTGAGATCAGGCGCGCTATCGATCAGGGTGCCATCAAGATCAAAGATGACGGCTTTTGGAAAAGTCATTTTCGGGAAGTCCTTGCAAGAATCGGAAACAATCTTTGACTTGGCGGCTTGCTGGGCCTATGGCAATTTCGTGCCGTTCACATCATTGTTTAACCAACCGGAACCCAATGACCAAGCTTCAATCTACATCGGACGTAAGCGCAATTGTTCTGGCTGCCGGTCTCGGCACACGAATGAAATCGAAAAAACCGAAAGTCCTTCATCAATTCGCCGGGCGGGCGATGGTTAGTCATGTCCTGTCGGCCCTGACCGAGGCGGGGGTGACACACAAGATCGTTGTCATTTCAGAAGACGCCAAAGGTGTCGAAGAGGCGGTCGCTCCTGATCCGGTAGCCATACAGCGCCAGCAACTCGGCACCGGGGACGCGGTAAAATCAGCGCTTCCCCTGCTCGACGAAAATGCCAGCGATGTGCTGGTGCTGTTCGGTGCTGATCCGCTGATCAGTGCCCAAACGATTTCTCGGATGATTGACCGCCGACAGGCGCCGGACAATCCAGCCGTTGTTGTTCTTGGTTTCTGCCCGGAGAATTCTGCCGGATATGGCCGTCTGATCACCGATAAGGATGGTCATCTTGAGGCCATAGTCGAAGAAAAAGATGCAACACCGGATCAGATTCGCATCGATATTTGCAATTCCGGCATTATGGCTATTGACGGCAAACGCCTGAAGTCATTGATTGGGCGGCTTGGTAATGACAATGCCAAGGGAGAGTATTATCTGACCGATATTGTCGCTCTGGCCCGCGAAGATGGAGCCAACTGCACCTGGGTCGAAGGCGATGCGGATGAGTTGCTGGGTGTTGACACCAGAGCCGATCTCGCCGAGGCCGAAAGGCTGATGCAGATCCGCCTTCGCCAGCGGGCGATGTCCGGGGGGGCAACCCTGATCGATCCCGATAGTATATTTTTCTGTTACGATACGGACATCGGTCAGGATGTGGTGATCGGCCCGAACGTTGTCTTCGGGCCGGGCGTGACCATCGCTGACAACGTTGAAATCAAGGCGTTCTCTCATATCGAAGGGACAACAATTGCTGAAGGAGCGGTGATCGGCCCCTATGCCAGACTACGCCCCGGTGCCGAGATCGGTCAGGATGCCAGGGTTGGAAATTTCGTTGAAATCAAAAATGCCGTTCTCGGCCATGGAGCGAAAGTCAATCATCTGTCCTATATCGGCGACGCCGACGTCGGCGCGAAATCCAATATCGGCGCCGGCACGATTACCTGTAACTATGACGGCTTTCTGAAATCACGAACCGAGATCGGCAAGGGCGCGTTCATCGGCTCCAATACTGCGCTTGTTGCGCCCGTCAGGATTGGCGACGGCGCGATTGTCGGGGCCGGCAGCACCATATCGAAAGACGTCTCAGGCGATGAACTGGCCGTGACCCGTGCACCGCAAAAGGCGGTTGAAGGCTGGGCCAGGCGCTTCCGGACTGATCGTCAGGCCAAAAAGAACGCTCTCAAAAAATAAGGACAACTGTTTTATGTGCGGCATTATCGGAATTATCGGCAAGGAAGATGTTACTGCCTCACTGATCGACGGCCTGAAACGCCTTGAATACCGGGGTTATGATTCAGCCGGGATCGCCACTGTCGTTGACGGCCAGATCGGGCGACGCCGCGCGGAAGGGAAAATCCGCAATCTGGAAAAGGTGGTCGCCGGATCGCCGTTGTCGGGAAAAACCGGCATTGGTCATACCCGTTGGGCAACCCACGGTGTACCCAATGAAGAAAACGCCCATCCCCATGCCAGCGCCAATGTGGCGATCGTGCACAACGGCATCATCGAAAATTTTCAGGAACTCCGCAAAGACGTTCTGACATCCGGGTGCAATCTGGCTTCAGATACGGACACGGAAATTATCGTCCATCTGATTCAGCTCAATCTGGATGCCGGGATGTCTCCCAGAGAAGCTTCCGGGGCTGTTTTTCGCAGATTGCAGGGCGCATTTTCCCTTGGCATTGTTTTTTCCGGTGAAGAGAACCTGATGATCGCCGCCCGGTTGGGCAGCCCGCTGGCCATCGGCGTCGGAGACGGCGAGATGTATCTGGGGTCAGACGCCATTGCCCTGGCACCGTTGACCAAAAAAATCATTTATCTGGAGGACGGCGACTGGGCGGTCATGACATCCGAGGATGTCGAGATTTTTGATGCCGACAACGTCCCCGTATCACGCGACGTGCGCTTGAGTGAACTTTCCGGGGCCGGGATCGGCAAAGGCGGTTATCGCCATTTCATGCTCAAGGAAATTTACGAGCAGCCCCAGGTTATTGGCGACACATTGCATTCCTTCGTCAATCCGACGGATCGCACGGTTACCTTGCCGGAAGTCGGTTTTGATATGGCATCGGTGACCAAGTTGACCCTGATTGCCTGCGGCACCGCCTATTACGCCTGCATGGTCGCCAAATACTGGTTTGAGCAGATCGCCCGCATCCCGGTGGAAATCGATATTGCTTCGGAATTCCGTTACCGTGAAGCGCCCATGCCGGAAGGCGGTGCCGCACTTTTTGTATCGCAATCCGGCGAAACCATCGATACCCTGGCAGCCCTTCGTTATGCCCGCTCCCGGGGCCAGCATATCCTGTCTGTCATCAATGCGCCGGAAAGTGCCATCGCCAGAGAATCGGATGCCGTACTGCAAACCCTTGCTGGCCCGGAAATCGGTGTCGCTTCAACAAAAGCCTTCACAACGCAACTGACGGTTCTCGCCTGCCTTTGTGTCGCCATGGCCCGTGCCAGAAGGGCCATTGACGATGACGAACAGGGACGATTGATTGGCGCATTGACCGAAGTGCCCGCCCGCGCGGCGGAAATTCTCAATCATGATCAGCGGCTCAGGGAAATCGCGCATAACATTTCCGAATCCCGTGATGCACTCTATCTGGGGCGGGGGTCCAACTACCCACTGGCCCTTGAAGGCGCGCTCAAACTGAAAGAAATTTCCTACATCCATGCGGAAGGTTATGCCGCCGGTGAAATGAAGCACGGCCCCATTGCCCTGATTGATGAAGACATGCCGGTCATTGTTATTGCCCCCAGCGACAGCCTTCTTGATAAAACCGTATCCAACGTCGAACAGGTGATGGCGCGGGGCGGACGCCTGATCTTCCTGTCGGACCGCGATGGTGCAGCGCGAATTACAGATCCCAACGCAGAGATCATTACCTTGCCGAAAGTTGATGCCTTTGTTTCGCCAATTTTGTATGCCATTCCTGTACAGTTGCTGGCTTATCATGTGGCCGTGCTGAAGGGTACAGACGTAGACCAACCGAGAAATCTTGCAAAAAGCGTAACTGTAGAGTGAGCCCGATGATGAAAACAGGTATTGCTGTGGCAGGGCTATTTGCCATCTGCTTGACCGCAGGTGCCAATGCCCAGACCGCAACTGAAAAATCTGCCCAATGCGGAGAAACCTTCAAGCAGTGCAAGGCCCAATGTACGGCAAACTACAAAGATGATGCCGGCCAGCGCGCGCCCTGCGTAACCGTTTGCTCGGGTCGTTATGCCGCGTGCGACGCAGGTGTTGTTTACGACAAAGCCAAACCCTGGGTCGATGACAAGATCAAGAAAGCCAAACCCTGGTTTGAAGAACAGGCGGACAAGGCAAAAAAACTCTACGACGACCTGATGAAGGAATACGGCTCTGGAGGCGATTCCGCGGAACCGCAGAAGAAAACCAAGGACAACAGCATCTAGAGTATCTGCAATTGGCGCATTAAAGACGTTAACGCCGATAATGTCCCTTGCGCCGCCGCAGATGAATTCGTTGACCGTGAAGAATACAGTTTAGGCGGCGATTAACGATGGCCGTGTTTGGTTTTTGTTGACCAACGTTATCCAGAACAGAGACAAAAGAAGCCTGATCCATTTGAGGATGAGGCGGAAGTTGTAGCCAACTGCG
>JAJFIJ010000146.1 GCA_021775105.1 Rhodospirillales bacterium
TCTCATCGAAACCGGCAAAAAGCCAAAGGTCGCCCTCACCGCAGTCATGCGAAAACTCGTCATTCTCGCAAACTCCCTTATCACCGAAAATAGAAAATGGAGCCCAAATCCTCCTTGACTTCAAACACAGATGCTCCCCCATCGAAGGGGGAAGGAGCAAGAGTGTCTTCCCTGAAACCCCTGCGTTTACCCCCACATTGTTAGGGCTGATGTGGGGAAAGTGGGGTTATTTACATACCATGTTATTCCAGAAATTTTGAGAATGGCGGGATTGCAGGCTTTTTTGTTCCGGTTTTTTAACTTTCCGCGAAAATGTGGGGGTTTGTGGGGGTAAATGGGGGTTTTGACAGTTTGCTGTGGCTCAACGGTTAAAAAGCGTCTCAACTTGCCCCTGACGGAGAGGTGAAATTCGACGCCGTTCGTTTTTAATGAAACTTTATGGGGATTCATGGGCATTGATTGGGATTTAGGGGCATTTCAGGGGAAAACGGGCGGTGAAATGCCCATAAATGCACATACATGCCCATGCGATGTGTGCGAATGCCCATGTTCCTGATCCTCTCAGCCGAACAAATTCCCCTGGGCCGGGGGCGGCGGGGTGTCTTCGACGGCTTTCAGGGGCAGGGTATCGTAGGGGGTGAGGAATTTGCTGACGTCCGTGTAAGCGAGATCATTGTTGATCCATGCGGCTTCGGCGTCCGGCGACAGAATCACCGGCATGCGGTTATGGATATGGGCGATGGCGGTGGCGGGTGTGCAGGTGATGATGGTGAAGCGGTTGTCATGGATCAGCCCGGCCATGGAAAACGTCTCGAGCCCGTCGACGGAGATGGTGTTTTTGAATTTGCCCTCACCATCCTTGCGCCATTCATAATAGGCGCTGGCGGGGATGATGCAGCGGTTTTCCAGCTTGTTCCTGAAAGTCGCTTTTTCATGCAGGGTTTCCGAACGGGCGTTGATCATCGGTTTTTTGTCCCAGGCGACGTCGAAGCCCCAGCCAAGCAGGCGGGCATCGCCTGTTGAGGTGATAATCATGGCCTGATCGGTCGGGCGGATTTCGGCGGCGTTAACCAGCGGCGGCGTGTCGGTCAGGCCGAATCGTTTTGCCACTTCCGAGGCGCGGACCTTTTGTTCAAAGCGTGAGCACATGGCGGCAGTTTAGGGCGATCTTCCGTTTTTCTCTAGCCGCTGGAATCTCGGGGGCGATTGCCCTAACGTGTTGATCATGCAAAAGGATAGCAAAACCGTCATCGTTACCGGTGCCAGTCGGGGAATTGGTCATGCGACCGCGCGGATGTTCCTGTCACGCGGCTGGCAGATCATTACCTGTTCGCGGGAAGACACCCCCGAAGAGTGTGGCCGCGACATGAACTGGACCGTTCATATCCCGACCGATCTTGGCGATGCTGACAGCGTTGCCAACTTCATCAAGAAGGCCAACGAAGCCCTTGACGGTGCGCCGCTGCATGGTTTGATCAATAACGCCGGCATGTCGCCGAAGACACCTTACAAGGAACGTCTGGGCTGCCTGAACGGCGATCTGGATGCCTGGCGCGAGGTGTTCGAGCTTAACTTCTATGCACCGCTGAAATTGTCGCGCGGTTTTGCTGCGGCGCTTCATCGCGGCGAGGGGGCCATCGTCAATATCACCTCGATCGCCGGGCACCAGATTCATCCGTTCGCCGGCTCCGCCTATTCGACCTCGAAGGCCGCACTTTCTGGGCTGACCCGCGAAATGGCCAATGAGTTCGCCGCCCTGAACGTGCGTGTCAATGCGATAGCGCCGGGCGAGATCGAGACCGAGATGATCGAGCCCGAATACGAAGCCCTGATCCCGCGGATACCGCTGGACCGCATGGGAACCGCAGCCGATGTGGCGGGAACGGCGTATTATCTCTGTTCCGATGATGCGCGTTACGTTACCGGCACGGAAATCTGGGTCACCGGCGGCCAGCACATGTTATGACGATGTCCGTTCGGGGAGCGCGGTAGGGATATGGCGGAACGCAAAAAGGCCGGGGCGGAAAACGCCGTGCTGTTTCATCATCCCGATGCCGTGGAAACATCGCGCGAAAACCTGATGGGCCGCCACGCCGCGGGCGAAGGATTCCTTAACGGGTTTGTTCGCCATTCCGGGGTCGAGCGATTTTACTGTCAGGGTATGGAACCTGAACATGGTGAGGATTTCGCCAGGCGGGTCGCTGCTATCGACACAAAATCCCGTGAAAGCGCGTTCGTTCCTGTCGGCATGATGGGACGGGCTGAAGGCACCCCCGGAACGCTGAGCATTCCCGGTCCGGGGCTTGGCATGTATGGCTGGCGCCGCCGCATCAGCGCCGGGGCCAGGGCCTATTCGATCTGCGGGGTAACCTATACCATTTCTTCCGACACCGTGATGGACGGATTGGGCGAGTTGCTGACCGCGCCGCTACAATCGTGGGACGCTGTTATCTGTGCCTCGAAGCCGGTCAAATCGGTAATTAGCCGGGTGCTTGATAACTGGTCGGACTATCTGGGCCGGCGGTCGGGCGGGCGGTTCCGAACCGATGTCCAACTGCCCGTCATCCCGTTCGGTGTCGATTGCGACAGGTTCGGTGCAACCAAGGAAACCGATGCCGCGCGAATCTCCATCCGCCGGGGACTGGGGATAGACGATGAGGATGTTGCCGTTCTATTTTTTGGCCGCCTCAGCTTTCATGCCAAGGCGCATCCCATGCCGATGTATCTGGCACTTGAGGAAGCGGTCAAACGGACTGGCAAGAAGATACATCTGTTGCAGGTCGGGCGGTTCCCGAACGAGGGTGTGGAACGTGAATTTCGCGATGGTGTGCGGCGCTATTGCCCGTCGGTGAACGGTATTTTTCTGGATGGCCGGGACATGGCGGTCAGTCAGCAGGTCTGGTTCGCTGCCGATATTTTTACTTCGTTTTCCGATAACATTCAGGAAAGCTTCGGGTTGACAGTGATTGAAGCGATGGCGGCCGGGCTGCCGGTCGTGGTCAGTGACTGGGACGGATACAAGGACACCGTGCGTCACGGCGAAGACGGGTTTCGCATTCCGACCTGGCTGCCGTTACCGGACTCCGGCACAGATATCGCGATCCAGATGGAAGCGACACTTGATCCGGCCAGCAAGGACCGGGCGTACAATCATTACTGCGGGTACGTCAGCCAGGCGACGACCATTGATATTGCCGCCGCAGCCGATGCGTTTTCAGCCCTTGCCATTGATCCGGCGCTGCGCAAACGGCTTGGCGCGTCGGGCCACCGGCGGGCACGGGATCATTATGACTGGGCTGTTGTTGTCGGCGCCTATCAGGATCTCTGGCTGGACCTTGCCAATCGAAGGCAGGCGACGGTAGAAAGCGCGCCGACCGTTCAGGGTCGACCGCTGCATCCGCTTCGGGACGATCCGTTTTCCCTGTTTTCCGGCTACCCGACCCACACCATCGATGGCGATGCCATCGTCAGTGCGGCGAAATCGGAAATTGAATCGGGCGTTCATATCAACCTGATCGACCGCATGACGGAATTGCGGGCGCAGTCGATGAACAATTTCGCCGCCGACATCATGCTGGGTGATGCGGACATTAAAAGTGTTCTTGAGATGATTGAAGAGAAGGGGGCGGTCACGGTAATTTCGCTGGCTGAACCGTTGGCCGAGACCGTCAGGTTCCGCTTGCCGCGCACACTGGGCTGGTTGGCGAAAATCGGCCTGCTCCAGTTAAACCCGCCAAGTGCCGCAGCAAAGGTCTTCAGTTCTGCACCGACAACGGCGAAAACCGAAGCGCAATCGCTTGTTGATCTGGGTGTGCGGGCACGTTCCCGGGGTGCCATAGAAGCGGCGGGGGATTATCTGATCAAGGCGCTGAGGGCCGATCCGGACCATGCCGAAGCCAATTTTCATTACGGTGAATTGCTGGCCCTGTCGCAACGTTATGATCACGCCGCGGATTACCTGCGCCGTGCGGTCCGGGCCGAAGACGGGTTTATCGATGCGCGGCGCAGTCTGGGCAAGGTCCTGTTCCTGAAAGGTGAAGACAAGGATGCAGTCAGGGTTCTGGAAGAGACCGTTGAGATGGTGCCTGATGACGCCGAGACCCATTATCTTCTGGGCGCGGGGTATCGTCGGGCCGGAACTGCCAACAAGGCCGTTACCCATCTTGAGCAGGTTCTTGAACGTAACCCCAGGCGCGTTGACGCGCTGGCGCATCTGGCGTTGGCAAGAAAATCACTGGGCCGTCGGGATGCTGCACTGGAAGCCATTACCAAGGGGTTGAATATCGACCCCGCCAACGTCTTTGCCAAAGCGACGATGGCGAGCCTGCAAATCGAGGAAAAGGGGCGACAAAATGTCGGGCGGCTGGAAACCTCCAAACGGATTGGTTTCCACCTGAACCAGATCTACCAGTACCCGTTGCTAAAGCCGTTGTTTGATGGCTTTTCCGTCACGCACTGGCCCCTGATCACCGGAGATGGGCGCGAGCTGATGGAGTTCGACCCGGAAGTTGTTGTCATTTGCGACAGTCAGACCGCCAGTCTTCGTCGCCTGGTGCCGAACGCGACGATCATCAACATCGGTGCCGGACTGGCCAGCAAGAACTTTCATTCCCGGGTCACGGACCCCGGCGACTATCTCTGTGTCAGTTCACCCTTTACCCGCGATGACGTTATTGAACGGATGGGCCTGACGGCAGAACGCATCTGGGTGATCGGCTATCCACCCATGGATCCGTTGTTCAGGGACGATGCGCTGGCTATGCCGTTCGATACACCGCTCGATAAAAAAACCGTCCTTTACGCGCCAACCCATAACCCCGGACTGACCTCTGCGCCGATGTTGGCCGATAATCCGGTTGAGATGTTACTGGGGAATCTGAAGGACGTGAACCTGATTATCAAACCGCACCCACGCCTTTGCGAGCAACGACCGGGATTGATTGAAGCATGGAAAACGTTGATCGCAGATTGTGACAATGTGTGGTTGGTCACAGATGCGTCTCTTGATGTGGCACCTTTTCTGAAAGCCGCGGATGTTCTGGTTTCTGACGCCTCAAGTGTGATCTTCGAATACCTCGCGCTGGACCGACCGATGGTGCTGATTGATCCTGCGGTAACACGGCGAGACAAGGCGCATTTCGATCCGGAAGGGCTGGAATGGCGATGGCGCGATATGGGAATCCGGGTAAAAGACACAACCTTTCTCGCCGACGCCGTGACCAGCGCGCTAAATGACCCTGATGCAAAAGCCGACCTGCGGGCCAAGTATGCGAAAAAGCTGTTTGGCACCATGTCTAACGGCAAGGCCCTCGGCAGATTGCTGGCCAAAGTAAAAGAACTTTGATCTCATCGGTTTTCAGCGGGCAAATTTTTAGAAGTTATCCCCACATTTTGTGATTTTTGCCCATTTACGCCCAATATGTTGGGGGTGTACACTTGAGTATTGTCGAAAACGCAATGAACTTGGCATGGGCGGGGGACATCATGGCCGATACACCGGCAGCAGGATCGAAAAGTACGGTTGAGAAAGCGCGAGCGATTGCCGATTCTCTTGGAGCCGTCGTTCCTGATCGAGCGATGCAAATCGGTGCGACAGATGCCATCGAAATCAATGATGTTGAGAATTTCAACGACTGGAACGCGCCGTTTTACCTGCGTTACCGGTTGCCTACCATACTTGGCGTGGTGTTGTCAGTCGCCTGGATATTCGGTGCCATCGATTTCATCGAGACCGGGTTGGGGTGGGAAAACGTCGGAGCCCTGCTACCCCACGAGATTGGTGGACTGGCGGCAGGTGCGCTGACGCCGGTTGCATTGTTGTGGATGGTTATTGCCTTTTTTGAACGTGGAAAGCAGCTCAATCGCGAGACTCAGATGCTTCGATGGTATCTCAGGCGGATGGTTTACCCCTCTGACCGGGCGCAAACCAGGATCAACGAAATTGCAGATTCTATGCGTCGTCAGGCCCATGACCTGACACGGGCATCTGAAGAGGCCGCCCAGCGGGGAGAAGTGGTGACAGGGCTGATTCGGCAACGCACGCTTGAACTTTCTCAGGTGTCAGAAGATGCCGATCTTCGTGCACACGCCGTAGCGGACGCGCTCCGTCGCCAGACAGAGGACTTACAATCCGTCACCGGTGAAGCGACGACACAGGCGCGTGATGTCGGGGATTTGCTGGAACGCCGGTCGCGTGATCTGACGGCATCAACTGATCGGGCATCGGCCCGTGCTGAAGGCATGGCGAATGTTCTGTTCAAACGGACAGGCGAGATGGATGAAGTCACGGATAATATTGAAAGCCGCGTTGAAATAATCGCCCAGGCCCTTGCTGAAAAAACCGGTACACTTGACGAGGTCGCGCTTAACGCGGCCGACCGTCTTGATAATGCCGGCGAAGCTATGAAAATCCGCGTCGATGAACTGTCCTTCGGGGCGGAAGAAGCGGCTAAGGTTATTGGTTCGGGTGCGGATACGCTGGCACAACACACTCACGACATGTCCGAATATACGGAACGGGCAACCCGTCAGGTTGGTCAGATCAAGGATTTACTGGGTCGCCAGACAGATTTACTTACGCAAACAGCTGAACTGGTTGCCAGCAAGGGCAATGAAGTCGAAGCAACACTGGGTGAACAGTCTCACAATCTGATGAAAACGTCAGATCATGTTACCTCTCGGATGCGTGATATGGGCGCGTCGATCCGTGAGCAGGCGCATGTTCTGGATAACACTTCCCTGGTGGTTTCCGAACGAGTCAAAACAGTCCGCAAGGATTTTGCAGATCAGGCAGAGGCGATGTCTGCGCAAGCTGATGCAACGGCCGAGAAATCCGAAGTGATTGGTGAGGGATTGCGTCGAAGCTCTCACGACCTGTCGGTTATCGCCGACAAAGTTATGCAGCAGGTTGATCGCGTGGGTGAGGAGTTGGGCAATCGCAGCACTGATCTTTCAGGCGCGTCAGAGCAGGCGCGTGCGGATGTCAGGGATGTTGGGGAATTGTTAACAGAAAAATCTGATACTCTGGCGAGAATTGCCAACCAAAGCGTACTCAGAATCAATGCGTCGGGCGATGCCCTGAGCCAACGAAGTTCTGACCTTGCCAACGTCGCAGACGATGCGGGGGCCAGAATATCCAATTTGTCGAATGTGCTCAGTGCCAGTTCCGATGCTCTAACCCGGGTTACAAACAAGGGTGTAGATGACGTTACCCTGATTACGGAAGCGTTGGACAATGCGGGTGGGCGTGTCGAAATACACGCCGAGCGAACAGACCAGCTTGTCGAATTGTTTCGCAATCAGCTGGAGGGTCTGGGTCAAAATTCCAGGGAAACAACGGAACGTTTACAGGAACTGGGTGAAAACATTTCGCAACGCAGTCAGGAATTGAATCATTCTTCTATACGGGCTGTCGGTGATGTCGAGAACGTTGCCCGGATGCTGGAGCATCAGGCTGGCCAGCTGTCTGATTTATCATCACGTGCCGCGACTATGATGGTCAATGCCGGGTTGATTATGCGTGAGCGGACAGATGATCTGGCTCAATCGACTGAACGTACGGAAGAACGTCTGGGTGCCGTCAGCGATGAAATGCAGCGTTCGCTTGCTGATCTGATGACGGCATCAGACACTGCGTCCGGAAAGGTACGGGCCATTACCAACGCGTTGCGGGCCAGTGCAGACAATCTAACCGCAACCAGTCGAACTGCGGTTGATGATGTGACCAATGTTGGCGAACAATTTGATGAACGTGCGCATAATCTCGCGACCGGTGCTGACAAGGCGGCGCAATTGCTGTCTCTCGTAACTGAAGTCATGGCGCACCAGTCGGATGATCTGAAGACTGCATCTGACAACGCTCGCGCCCAGATGGATATGGTCGGTGATCTTTATCAAATCCGGAATATCGAACTCGAGGAACTAAGTGAAAAAACCACAGAGCGGCTTCAGAATGCTGGTCAGCAACTTCAACAGACGACAGGTATCCTGAGCGAGACATCACTGGATGCTTCTGAGAAAGTTGAAGCGGTTACCTTTCGCTTGCAGCAGGGGTCTGAATTGCTTGCGGACAAAGCGACGGCAGCCATGGCACAGATCGATGGCGTATCCGAGCATATGCGAGAACGTGTCGAATATGCTTCGTTGGCGACCGGACGCGCCTCGTCCAATCTGGAAGGTATCGCCGAATCCCTGAATGCGCATGTCGAACAGCTCGAATCATCTTTGGGACAGGCTCGCGTCAGTTTTGACGATGTTGGCGATATTCTGCATCGCAGCTCCCAGGATTTGACCAGTGCCTATAACTCGGCGCACACACATGTTCAGAGCTTCTCGGACTCTCTGCATCAGAGTGCTACAGAATTGACGACAGCATCTACGGATGCCGTATCAAATCTCGCCCGCACCAGCGATAGCCTGCATGAACGCTCTCATGAACTTTCGCATAGTGCGGATAAAGCAGCACAGCTGATCGCCCTCGTTACTGACGCGCTCAGCCGTCACTCTGATGAAATCAGCCACACCTCCCAGGAGTTGTCTGATAATGTTGAAAAGTTGTCAGGATCGATTCATGGTCAGTATGAAGAACTGAACGTGATGTCCGCACGTTCCATGTCCAACATGAAAGAAGTGGGCAACGATTTACGCAAAAGCTATCAGGAGCTCAGTGGTGTTTCGACCAAGGCTACGGCGCACCTTGAAGAGGTCGCGGAAACACTGGAACATAATACAGAACTGCTTACGTCCTCCGCGGATGAATCAGTTGCACGTTTGGCACGTGTTGGCGAAGGGGTTTCCCAGCGTTCGGCTGAAGCCAATGTTGCCGTCGATACAAACGTTGCCAAGTTGGGCAAGGTAACGGATGCCTTCCGCCAGCAGACGCAGGATGCAGGAGCAAGCACCGAAGCTGTGGTTTCCCACCTGGAAGGGATGACGGAGGCGCTCCGCCGCCAGCTTTATGGCCTGAATACGACATTCCAGCAGACCGAACATGGTGTCGAACAGCTGGGCGGTGCTTTGGGGCGTCGTGCTGGAGAATTAAGTGCGGTGACAGATGCGGCTATTGTCAAGATCGCAGCCTGGGACCAACAGGTTCGTACTCATTCTGAAACCCTCCAGTCGACGACCGGGCAGGTCGCGGATCGTGCCAGCGAAGCAACCCATCTGCTGGAACGCCGAACCAACGAAATGCGTGATGTCTCCAACGAAGCGGCAGCGCTTGTCGAAGCGTTGAAAGATCAGAAAGTCGAAGCTGGTCTTGATAATTTCATGCATCAGGCCACCTTCATTTCAGAACGCCTGCAATCGCTGGCCGTAGACATGAGCCGGGTGCTGGAAACGCCGATCACCGAAGAAGACTGGAAAAAATTCAACAAGGGAGACCGCAGTGTCTTCGTCCGGAAAATGCTGGGCTTCCGCGAAAAAGCAAAACTTTCCATCATTCGCGACAAATACCAGCGCGATATCGAGTTCCGTGACTATGTCTCGCGATATGTTCAGGAATTCGATCACCTTCTGGAAGAAGCCGGAAAACGCGAACAGGGTGGCGTACTGAGCCAAACCTTCCTGTCGTCTGATGTTGGCAAGGTCTACATGTTGCTGTCGCGGGCTCTGGGGCGCGATACGCAAAACTAAAATCCAGTATTAGGCGAATTGGGACTTTTCTCCCTCCTGCCAGATAAGCAGAACCGTGACGGGTGAATTTTGACGAGCACCGCAGAAACACTTGGTTTTTGTCGGTCCTGTCAGGGTGTGTTCAGGTTGGGTGGATATCCAGCGTATTCCAAATATGAAGCAATAATGAAGACTGCTGACAGTTTGCAGCAAGGCCTTGAAAATCTGTGAGGGACACACGCGCGATGGCGAATCCTGTCAACGGCGAAAATCTGGTTCAAAACGGTAGTTTTGAAGACGTAATCTATACCCCTGGAAGCAAAGGACATGGTCGTCAACGACATCACCGCCATGACCAACTAAATTCGGCAGAGCTTGTTGGCTGGCAAACCGCAGAAGGGCCCGGCCCGGACATTGTCGGTGATCGTTGGCGGCCATCAGCTGATGGTGAGCGGCACATCGAACTGGATGGCAGCGGAGCACGTAATACCAACAGTACGATTTTTCAAGATATACCGACCAACGGTACTGGAACATTCTCACTGTCTTTCAGCTATTCGCCCCCGCCTTTCAGCCGCTCGGGATCCAATGGAATCGAGGTCATCTGGAATGGCCAGGTGATAGATACAATAACAGCGGATGGTGGCAGATCCGTGGACTGGCAAACATTTACCTACGAACTTGAAGGCGGTGGCGATTTGACCCGCCTAGAATTTCGCGCGGTTGGCCGCGATGACGGTCGGGGCGGTTACCTTGACAACATCAACGTCGTGTCTGTTGCTCCGCCCCCCTTGTTCACCGAAGACAATGACGAAATTGTTCTGGTAGACGACGATCCCGAATATGGATCCGGTGAGATATATGACGCATTAGACGGAGATGACATTGTTACTGGCGGTGACCTGGATGACCAGATCAATGGTAATACCGGTGACGACATCCTGACCGGAGGTGCGGGCGATGACATTCTCATCGGTGGTGCCGAGACGGAAATATTGGTCGAGCGCGAACGGATTATAGAGCACGATCTGGCTGGGCTTGATGTAACGCCCACAACGGGCATCAATCCCGATCACTTCCTGTTATCCGATGATCATGATGTATCGCTTTCATTTGTTGGCGAGGATGCAAAATTCCGCAATAGCATCGGCATCTACAAGATCGGTCCAAACGGCGAAATCTCCGACGTTCAGATTATCTTCAAGGATGCATCAGAAAGTTGGTGGGGTGGTACAGAACCGGGAACCACCGTCGATCTTGGCCTTTCAGGTGGAGATAATTTTGGTGTTTTCCTAATTGCCGATGGAGCCAAGAAAAATGCTTTTCATCGCCTTGATAACGGACAACTTGAATTTCGCAATGATGATGGCTCCCCGGCGACGATTAACAGTGATGCGCCGGAGCTTGTGTATGTCGATGACCGGGGAAGGGCCAAAGAACTGAAGGGGGCCGTCTATCATTCAGCCGTGGGCGCAGAAAATTTAGCGTTGAACGGTGACGATTCCATTCATGTGACATCCGCCCAAAATGAAGCAGGTGGACTGCGTATCGGCTTTGAGGACCTGCGCATCGGCAGTCGCGATGGCGGCGAAGGCGGCGAGGGTGGAGAAGGCGGTGAAGGTGGCGAAGGCAGGGCCAGCGATCTCGATTTTAACGATGTTGTCATTGACCTGTCATTTGCACCCGTCATTGAGACTTATCTGGTCCCGGCGTCAGACGATGATGTGCTGTCGGGTGGTGAAGGCCACGACATACTTGTTGGTGGATTTGGCGACGACACTTTGGATGGAGGAACCGGTAGAGATACGCTCGACGGCGGGCAGGGGCGTGACCTGCTTTACGGCGGCGGCGGCAAGGACAGGCTTGACGGTGGAGCCGACAAGGACGAATTGTTTGGCAATGGCGGCGACGATCTGATTTTTGGACGCGGTGGACGGGATAAGATCGTCGGCGGCGGTGGTGATGATGATCTCAGAGGCGGTGGCGGCGATGATCTGATCAAAGGCGGAACGGGTTCGGATACATTGAAGGGCGGCTTTGGCGACGACAACCTTAAAGGTGGAGCAGACAACGATCTTATCATTGGTGGCGCTGGTGCTGACAGGATTGACGGCGGCGATGGCGACGATATTGTCAGGCTCGATTTTGATGAGGCTGGCGGTGAAATTGCCAATGGCGGAGTCGGCCTGGATACCCTTGATATCACCGTCGAAACCGATGACCTGACTGATCCTGCGGTTGTTAATGCACTGGTTGATCTCAGCACATTTATTCTCAGCAATGCGGATGCGGGGTCTGATTCTGGCCCGACGGCTGCCTTTGCTGCGCTTGGTCTTGAAGTCAGAAACTTTGAATCTGTCGACATTACCGTGATTGATTCGGTAACCGGTGAAGAAGTTGAAGGATTCCTCACCCCGGAAATTATTGTCAACGTAATCCCGGCGACAGGTGACGAAGATACTGCGATTGACCTGGCAATCACGGCGGCCGTGACTAACGCGCCAGCATTATTCGATGTCAGTGTCACAGTATCGGATCTGCCCGCCGGTGCGGTGATGTCTGCAGGCACGGACAACGGCAACGGTTCCGTAACTTTGGATGCTTCGGAACTTATAGGGTTGTCTTTAACACCACCAACCAACAGCAGCAGTGATTTCGATTTGACCGTCAGCGTTACGGCGACAAGTAGGATCACCGGCCTTGCAACCGACGCCCCTACAACCACAATGGCTGTAACAGTGGATGCAGTCGCCGATATCCCCAGTCTGACTGTCGCTGACGTGGTTTTGACGGACCCGGGCGCCGGGGATGATATTATCGTCGGCACGGATCGCAAAGATACCCTGCAAGGGTCCGGTGGTAACGATACGATCACTGGTGGGGCTGGTGGTGATACCATCATTGGCGACGGCACTCCTGCAACCATCAGCGGCGCGTTATCGATTGCAGCGATGCTTGATGATCTGGATGGTTCTGAGACTTTGGCCATTACGGTCGCTGGCCTGCCGTCAGGTGCATCGTTATCTGCGGGCGCAGATAACGGTGATGGTTCCTACACACTGACAAGTTCGGATTTGATCGGTCTGACCATTGCCAGCCCGTCTGGCGTTGGGGACTTCACACTTAATGTAACCGCACATGCAACTGACCTCGACGCCGACAGTGGCAACCAGTCTATTGCCCAGTCGGCAGCTCTGGCCGCGGTCACTTTGACCGTTAGCCCGGATGGGGATGACCTTCTCATGGGCGGCATTGGTAAAGATGTAATCAGTGGCGGAGGCGGCAATGACCAGATTCTGGGCGAAGGCGGTGCAGATAACATTGATGGTGGTGACGGTGATGACCTGATCAATGGTGGCGGTGGTGCTGATTTGATTACCGGTGGTAACGGCGCGGATACGATAACCGGTGATGGCGGTAATGACGTTATAAACGGTGGTGACGGTGATGATGTCATCAAAGGCAATAGCGGCGATGATTCGATCTATGGTGGTTTGGGAAATGACGACCTGGATGGTGGTGTTGGCAATGATCTGCTGGACGGCGGTGCCGGCGATGATTCGCTCAAAGGCGGTGTAGATAACGATACTCTGCTTGGCGGATCAGGCAATGATACCCTGTTAGGCAATGGTGGTGACGATATTCTTGATGGCGGAACTGGTGATGACACACTGACAGGCTCGGACGGTGTGGATCAGCTGTCAGGTGGTGACGGCAGTGACACGCTTAAGGCTGGCGATGGCGATGATACGCTGGACGGTGGTGCCGGCGACGACACGCTGGAAGGCCAAGCGGGAAATGATACAATAACCGCCGGACTAGGCACCGATATCGTGCTCGGTGCCGCTGGAGATGACTGGGTCGATGGCGGAGATGGCGACGATCGCCTGGAAGGCGCAAGCGGCAATGACACGCTGTTAGGTGGATTGGGCGCTGATATTCTGGTTGGCGGCAGCGGTGCAGATACCATGGATGGTGGAGCCGACGATGACCAGATTACTGGTGATGGTGGAATAGATATTATTTCAGGCGGACTGGGAAACGATGCCATTTCGGGAGGTCTTGGCGCTGATATCATCGACGGCGGCGCGGGCGACGACACCGTAAACGGAGATGAAGGCAACGATCAGCTGTTGGGCGGTGATGGTGCAGATACGATATTTGGCGGACTAGGCGCAGATACTATTGATGGCGGTGCAGACCGTGATTTTCTCTACGGCGAGGATGGTAACGATAATATTCGCGGCGGTGCGCTTGATGACCGTGTCTGGGGCGGTGTCGGGAATGATGAGCTGTTTGGTGATGCCGGCAACGACATCCTGTATGGCGGTGACGGCAACGATGTGCAGCACGGCGGTCTTGATAACGATACTATACGTGGAGAGGCGGGTAATGATGTACTTTTTGGCGATGAGGGCAACGACATCCTGATCGGCGCTAGCGGCAAGGATACGCTTCATGGCGGCATCGGGCGCGATTTGCTTTTTGGTCAAGGCGGGAACGATATTTTGTTTGGCGAAAATGGCGACGATAATCTGTGGGGTGGCGGCGGTAGTGATATTCTTGACGGCGGTGCCGGCAATGACAGATTACTGGGCGAGAACGGTCAAGATCAATTGACCGGTGGGGCCGGTGTGGATTTCATGATTGGCGGAGAAAGTAGTGATAGGTTCGTTTTTGACCTGGATGCAGCGCTGGCTGAATCCGGTATTGGTGCGGGCAATCGAGACACGATTTCTGACTTTGAAGCTGATGCCGCTACCGGAAATGCTGATGTTATCGAGTTTGTCGGTGCTGTTTCATTCAGTTTTGTAGGTGATGAGACACAAGATTATTCGGGTACCAGTGCGTCAGGCCGTTTCAACAGTCAGACAAAAATTCTTGAAATTGATGCTGACGGCGACCGGCAAACCGATCTGGAGATCGAGCTGCTTAATGTCGACGGCGCTAATCTTGATGATACCGATTTTACCGTCAGCTAATCGCAGGCTTTATATGATCTAGATAACACTTAGGCTTGGTTATCTTATTTGCCTTCAAACAGGTTGCAGCCAAACTCTCCGCGACATTGAAATTTGGCGAATTCATCGTCCAGGCGAGCGATGGCCCGAGTCGGATTGGTCATCATGTCGGCAATACGTGTACACAGGCCAAATCCGTCGCGTTCGTCATCGTTCTGAATTTGTGGGTTCTCTTCAAACTGCCAGGATGCGCAATCTCGGCAAAATTCAGTCATAATTCGTTGACCGTGAAGAATACAGTTTAGGCGGCGATTAACGATGGCCGTGTTTGGTTTTTGTTGACCAACGTTATCCAGAACAGAGACAAAAGAAGCCTGATCCATTTGAGGATGAGGCGGAAGTTGTAGCCAACTGCG
>JAJFIJ010000147.1 GCA_021775105.1 Rhodospirillales bacterium
CGGGTGATCGCGACCACCCGGCCATAGGTTTCGATACGGTAGCTTTCCTTGGACTCGCCAAGCGTGCCCCGCTTGAATTCGCCACTTTCGTTGACCTTCAAAAGCTGCGGCGCTTCGCCCAACTGCACCCGGTGCATGGCCTTGAAATCTGTAGCCAGCACCTGACGGCAGAAAAGCGTGAAGGTTCGTGGATAGACATCGTAGGCCTGGCGAAGCGTCTTGTTGGTGACGGCGGCCAATATTTCCGGAAAATCCGACGTGGAATGAAGAGCACGGGTCGCGACCTCGTCTCGAGACATCCCTCGAGTATTTTCGCCCACATTAGCAAGGCTCTCGCGCGCCAGTTCCATCAGGGTCATGCCACGATATTCACGGGCTGCATCTTCCAGCGGGAACAGGGTCGGGCTATAGCGATGAAGCAGTGCGTTGCTCACGGCCTGGCGACGGGTCACGCGCTCATCCTGTCCACCAAGGGTAACGGAAACCTGCGAGAAGGTGCGGGTTTCTTCTGACTTGGTGGCAACCTGATCCAGGATGATCTTGCGTGCCTCATCAAGGGAAACACCGCGTTTGACCAGGTCGTCGGCGACACCGCGTTCCAGATCAAGTTTGCCTGCCAGATCAAAAATGGTCGAGACACGTTCCCGCTCAAGATCACGGACCTTTGTCACCAATGTGTCAGCATCGGGCTTCTGGACCTCAGGCGTTTTGTTTCGTTGCTCAAGGGCACGCTTTTCCTGCGGCTCCTGAACCTTGGGAGCATCCTCTGTGCTCACAGCATCTTCGGTCATCTCAGTTTCCTCGGTGGTGGGGGTATCGTCGTCATGCATGGTGGAATTCCTTTTGCTGCAATCTTCAGCGTCGCCACGTTGCACGACGCACTCATGTGTTTGGGTGGTGTGGTTGGATCGAAAACCTGCGGCAGGGTCTGCCCCAACAGGCACGGCGGAAATTTCAAAGGGGGTCCAATCGACAGCCCGCCATAGTTCCCTGCCTGCTTCCGACTTGCTCACCTCGTAGCGGTGAACCTGATAGCCAATGGAAACGGCCCGGATGTGACCGGCGACGATGTCGCGCCAGATCGGCTCAACCTCGTCCCGCTCAGAGAACCGGATCGTCGCGATACCCTGACCGTTCTCAAGGCGAGCGCTGTCTGGAAGAACAGAACCGATGACAGCGTTAAGCTCACCGGTTTCATGCACCTTCAAAAACGGCGCACCACCATTCAGCCTTTCAAGACGAACGTGGTCTGGTTCAAGGCTTAGGTCCTCATCGTAAGGGTCGCCCAGAAAAGGCTGGCGTCGAACCCGAGCTCCCGTTGACCAGACCACGTCAATGGTTCTGGCCTCCTTATCCGCTGAATTCGGCGCAAGCTCCGCCGCCCGGCGCATGGCCGGGAGTTCAATGGTTTTATCCATCTGATCCTCGATTTCAGTCTGTAGTGTCGGTGGCGGCAAAAGCGTCCGTCGTTTGCGCGCTACCGGTTTTGGTGACCCGTCTTGGATCGGAATCCAAGACGATACCGGCTGCATCCAGCTTGGCATTCATACTGGCAATCTCTGCCAGAACGGCATCGGGGTTGCGGCCTTGCCGTGCGATGGCTTCCGCCAATGTCATGGTGCCGGAGCGAATGGAAAGAAGGTCCGCCATGGCATCTTTCATGGGATCCACGGCTTCAAATTTCGGCGGCGACCATTCAACCGGCACCACCGGTTCAGGAATATGGCCCGCCACCCATGCCGCTTCGGTAAACCAGCTCCAGACAGGTTGGCAAAGCATGGGAATGAACAACTGCCATTGAACAGCATCGATCATGCGCCTGAACTCGACTAGGCCCGCACGGATGGATGAATAGTTCACCTGGCTCAAATCACCGGTGAGCAATTCATACGGCACCCGAAACCCCGCCGATACGGTGTGAAGGCTGGCTCGTTTATACTCTGCATATCCACCTGTTGCGGCAGGCTGGTTAAACTTGATGTCCTTGCCGCCACGGGCATAAGCGATCAAACCAGGTTCAAACTGTTCGACGCGTTTGCCATCTGCATCGGTCACCGCCGGTGCAACGCCCTGCTGGGTTTCGTCATCGCCAAAAACAATCGCCGTGACACAGGCTTCCGTTTTCTTGCGGACAATCTCAGCCACCTCATAGTCATCAAGATCCCGCAAAGACCGGATGACCGGCGCTCCCCATGGAACACCGCGAACCTGCACACGCTGTTTCTCATAAACATGAACGATATCGGCGGCAGAAATCGCCTTGCTTTGAAAGCCTCCTTGGATTGCACCAAAGGCATCACCGGGATGGCTCTCATGAATCCAGTAGGCCTTTCTCCGGCCAATGCCATCGAATTGCACACCCTGGACGAGGCGATCTTTCCCGGCAGTCTCGCCGTTCCGTGTCGCATCCAGAAAATCCGCTTCGAGGATCTGGAGTTGCATCGGAACGTTCAGGCCATCAGAGGCCTTTCGCATTCGGCGACGAACGAGCACCTCTCCCGCCTCGACCATTTCCCGACAAATCAGGGTCTGAAGACCATAGAAATCCAATTGACCATCGGCGTCACACTGGCGAGACCATTGGCCCCAGAGTTTGTTTACGGCCTTATCGAGTTCCTCATTTCCCGAAACGGCTCGAGGCATGATGCCCGCGCCGATGATGTTGTTGACCAGAACGGATACAGCCTTGGCCGCATGCGGATTGTTGCGGACAAGATCACGCATGCGATCGCGCAACAGGGCACTGGCCATACCCACTTCGGTATCGGCAGACGTTCCAGTAGTTCGCCAGCCATCGGTTCTGCGCCCCTTGGACGCGCCATCGTAACCGCGAGCAAGACCGTCAAACGCCTGACGGGCCAGAGCTCTCTTTGTGGCAGCAACGGGCGAAATTACGGCAACAGCTCTATCTAACCAGCTTACCGTCATCAGGAATTACCCCGGCAAAAGCCCGCAAACCCAGCTATCGGCAGAGCTTTGTTTTCTCCGGCAAGCTCCCGCTCAATGGTTCTGATCCGGCTGAGCAGATCGTCCGCCGATCCATATTCGACGGATTTACCGTCATAACTGACGCGCAACGTCCCGCTGGCGTAGGCGCGTTTCAGCGCTGCCAGTTCTGTGCCTGACCAAGACGTCATCAAAGTTTTTCCTTAAAACCAGTTTTCGCGCCGCCCCAACCAATCCGAACGGCGCTTTTCCGTTGGCGGGTTGGACGGTCGATTAATCATGCCCGCAGCTTCAATATCACCCGCCGGGGTCCCAAGCTGATCTTCCAGGTCTGACCACTTTTCATCAGACCATCGATCAGCTCCAGCAATCCAGGCTGCAGCCCGGGCATAGACCCGGCAATCCAAAGCTTCGTTGCGCTCACGCAGTTTTTGCCATTCAAGGCGGGTAAACCCGCGTTTGTTCTTGACGGTGACAAGCTGCTCGGCGACCAACTGCTTCAGCCATTCCGTCTCCACCCATGTCGGCAGATGAACCGTGCCCGGTAAATACTCGGCACCCTCGGCTCTCTCCTCATCCGTTGGGCGGGCCGCTCTTAGAAAACGGTAGGTCTCAGACTTGAAGGTCGAGACAGAAACCGTCCAAAGCCGCGCACCGCGTTTGAGCTTCTTGCCGCCATCGGTCGCATCCACAAACGTGGGGCCTGACACCGGGCTTGATCGATTGAACCCTTCAACACCTTTGATGGGCGCAACCTGACCAAAACCGACCCGCCGCGCCCAGGCATAAACAGCCGAAGCTTCATAACCGGTATCGACCGCCAACTTGGCGATACGAAGGTGGGCACCACTTTCATGGGGCCAGGATTGATCCAATAGACCTTCCAGCTTTAGCCATGGGTCTGGGTCATGCGGACCGCCCTCAATTACAATGTGATCAACCAGCCAGCTTTCCAGTCCCCGCCCCCAGGCCCAGACATCGGCTTCGATGCGGTCTTTTTGAATATCGGCTCCCGCCGTCAAAAACAGACCGCCCTTCGGCACCGTCCCTGGAGACCAGTGCTGGCGCTGATCGTATAAACGCTCCCAATCTGGGGCTTCGCCGGTTTCGACCCAGGTCTCACCAAGAGAGGTGTTCACGAAGGTTTTCATGCCCTCCGCCCCTTGGTCTTTGGCAGACAGGAAAGCCCGCACCATGTTTTCCAATCGGACCCACGGCGAATAGATTTCGTTTAGATGGAAGCCAGCGACCCCAACAAAGGGGTTTTCCGCTCGCCATTCACCATGGCGAATTACAGACCACCGCTTGGCATCAGACCAAGCCGCACCACACTCCTCACAAACGTAGTGGGCCGTTTCAGGCAGATGAGCGCCACCTGGGTCCCTTTCCCAATGGACCTGTTCCCACCGCAAAATCTGATGGATTCCACAATCCGGGCAAGGCACCCAGAACCGGCGCTTGTCACTTTCTTCCCAGGCCGCATCAATCCGGCTCACACCTTTGATGGTTGGCGTTGAGACCAGAACAATCTTGCGGTTCCAGAAAGTCACTGTCCGCTTGCGCGCCAGGTTTACCGGATCTCCTTCCGCCCCAGCACTTGCCGGATAGCGATCGACTTCATCGCAGAGCAGAATACGGATTGGGCGCATGGCCAGACCAGATGGCGCGTTGGCACCGACGATGGTCAGATGACCACCGGTGAACTTCTTGTGCAGGATCTTGTTCGATCCATCCCGAGATTTAGGGTCCGATAACTTGCCCCGCAAACATGGGGTGTCCCGAGCCATGGGCGCAAAGCGATCCTTCGACCAGGTCTCCGCATCGCGTTCCGTTGGCATCACCACCATGATCGGAGATGGGTCCTGATCGACGTGATAGCCGACTGTATTCAGAATGCATTCCGTCTTGCCGACCTGGGCCGAGGTCTTCACAACCACGGTTTCCACCGATGCATCGGAAATGGCATTCATGATGCCACGCTGATACTCGGCTCGTTCAGTCACCCATTGCCCAGGTTCGGAGCTCGCTTCAGAGCTCAGTCGTCTATTTTTGTCCGCCCAATGACTTACGGTCAGATCTGGAGGTGGCGCTGCCGTTTCCAGCGCCTTTTTCGCCACCTTCTGCAGCGCTGTTGTCCCCATCAACGTGAGGGATGATTTCAACGTCCGTTTCGGCGATTTCCTTGAGGACTTCGTGGACTGCCTTTTTGATGACGTCCCTTGCTTGGTTGAGGCTTGTCGTTTCATGAACCACCGGTGCGATTTTGTCAGGCAGCACCAGCAGCCGTGCCCGCATCAGCGCCACGATTTCCGTCCAGGCTACTTTCACATCAGGTGCGGAGAGCAAATCTCCTCGCATCTGGGAGGCCTCCATCTCCGCAAGATCAGCCTTAGCCTTCACCAACCGGGCTCGTTCCGTTCCATAATCGGCGTTTCCCACCTCTCCTTTAAGATTGAGATCACGCAGATGGCGGATATAGCCGCGCACGGACCCTATAAGTTCGTAACGGCCCCTTGCTGCCTTCGGAATGACACCTGCCTTCGATAATTGCTGGACCCGGCGCTCGGAGATATCGAGCAAACTCGAGATCACGGAAATGGGCTGCGTGTTATCCGACATGACCGCCAAAAAGTGATTAATTACAGCCTATTAGACTTGATGCACTTTCGATTAAGAGCGTTACTGAATTCAACCAAACGCTTGAATCGAAAGGAAAAAACATGACCAACATCGCCATCATGATGAACGACGGCAGCACCGAGTTGCCCCGACCTTGGAACCGGGCCTCCAGTCAGGATGAGCTGCTTGAAATGGTCGCCCACTTCATCGGCTACCACACGGCCAAATCAGAACAACAAGCCGCCGACATGATCGATACCAGCCGGATTGATCTGGATGCCCCCATCGCCCGGGTTAACCTGCAGGGCGGCAAGATCATCCGGTTTTACGCCTTCAAAGAAAACTACTGAGCGGAGATGAAAACCATGGAAATCAAGAAACTCAAAGTCAGCCAACTGGCCCGTGCGATCGAAACCATCACTGGAACACCAACCACCGCCAAATCTTTCAATTACAAATCCAGGGCCATTGATCGGGTCATGGAGCTGATGAAAGAGCACAAGCTGACCCAGGATGAAATCCTTCAGGCCGCTGGATTGACCATGATCGAAACGCCAAAACCTGTCGTTCCCAAAAAGGTCAAAACAGCTCAACCCAAGCGGGTCACCAAACAATCCATCCTCGTTGATATGCTTCAAACCGGTTCTGGCGCTTCCATCGAAGAACTGACGGAAGCGACCGGTTGGCAGCCACACACGGTGCGCGGAGCCATCAGCAATGTGCTGCGCAAGAAACTCGGCCTCAATGTGGTCAACGAGCAGTCTTACAGCGGCAAGCAGGTCTATCGTATTCACACCGAAGCGTGACTCAGCTCCAGACCTTCCGAACCCGGATTTCTTCGAAGATACGGCGCAGGGTAAAACTGCGTAAAATCGAGATGGCTGTGAAAATTGCGCCGATCATAAGATTGTCGGCAAGCGGCACATGGAGACCGAACAAAGGGAATACAGCGATCTGGGCTGTAACCGCCACGCCGTAGCCAACGGCGACGTTGGTTAGTGATTCCAAAAAAGACATACGTCTGGACTGTCTCACGTATCCAGCCTCCCACTCTTGATTTCTTCAAACGAACGGCCATCGCCGTCCAATATGGCTTTCAGACCCGTGATGTTTTGCCAACGCGCAATAGCGACATCCACATAGGCCGGATTCAATTCCACGCCATAGCAGACCCGCCCCGTGCTTTCGGAAGCAATCAGGGTCGTCCCCGATCCCATGAAGGGTTCATAGACAGCCTGGCCCGGGCTCGAATTGTTCAAAATGGGACGGCGCATACATTCCACTGGCTTTTGCGTCCCGTGCACGGTTTCTGCATCCTGGTCCCGGCTGGAGATCTGCCAGAGTGTCGTTTGCTTACGGTCACCGGCCCAGTGTCCCTTGCCGGTCTTTTTGACCGCATACCAGCAAGGTTCATGCTGCCAATGATAGTCACCACGGCTAAGCACCAGACGTTCCTTGGCCCAGATAATCTGGGAGCGAACATTGAAGTGAGCGCGTTCCAAGCTGTCGGCAACTGTCGTCGCATGCAACGCGCCGTGCCAGACATAGGCAACGTCACCCGGGAACAAGACCCAAGCATCGTACCAATCGGCCCGATCATCATTGAGCACCTTACCGGTGCGTTTGGTCGCTGCAGCCCCAGCCTTATTACGCCAGTCCGGATCATACTCGACCCCATAGGGCGGGTCGGTGACCATAAGCAGCGGTTTGACCGAACCGAGCAAGCGTTCAACGTCGGTGACGATTGTTGCATCACCGCAAATCAGTCGATGGTTCCCAAGCGTCCAGAGGTCCCCGGGCCGGGTTACCGGCTGTTCCGGGGTGTCGGGGATATCATCTTCCCCTTCGAGTTCTGCACCCATATCACCGGCGGCTTGGGCCAGCATTTGAGCAAGGTCGTCATCTGAGTAGCCTGTACCAGTCAGTCCTTCGTCGCGCGACTGGATCGCCTGCAACAAGGCAGCCAATAATTCCGGATCATTCTCTGCCAGATCGGAAAGCCGGTTGTCTCCAACCAGAATGGCTTTTGCATCATCGTCATCGGCATCCACATAGATGACCGGAACCTTACCCAGTCCTTCGGCCTCTGCGGCCATGAAGCGGTGATTGCCCGCAAGGATGTGACCGGTGGAGCGTTGAACGACCAGCGCCCCATAAAATCCGTTCACACGGATGCTGGAGCGGATTTCATCAAGGTTCCCCCGACGCGGGTTTTCCGGATGGCAGGCCAGATCGCCTACTGCGACCATCTCGACCTTGTCACCAACATTGATGATCTGCGCGCTCAAAATGACCTCTTCAGATGGATAGCCAAGACCGATGGCATTTCGCTTTGAAACGAAATGGTCAGGGGGCTGGTTTCGTTTTATCGATCGTGCGAGCGATGTCCGCATCACCAACGTTTCCGCCGGACAGGCCGCGATGACGGCTGCGGTCCAAACGAAACGAAATGGCTTTTTTCAGGGCGTCACTAGGAAAATCCCGCGCTGAGCCCGCCCGCATAGGATATCGGCCAGGAAGGACCCGTAACTTCGCTCAAATTCGATGGAATCTCTTTGCCTTGAGGCCATCCCGTCCCGGGCACGCCTCTCGCAAGCTTGGCAAAAAATGTAGCCTAAACCGGCGTTTTTGTCCGCACGAAAAGTGTTCGCCGAACACCTTTCTACCCCCTACTCACGCCTTCGCCGATTGGACCATCTCAATCACTTTACGGCGCGAACAATTACGCGGCAGCCGACGACCATTAAGCTTCCAGGCGATCACACAATGACCAAAAAGATAGCGTTGATGCACGGCAGTGCGCTGCAATCCGACCCGTGTGCAGATGATTTTCCAGCGCTCGCCCGCTGCGCGAAACCAGCAGATCCTGGCAACGTCAGGCTCGAGCCATTGCAGCCACTGCATCGTCTCATCCATCCTGTCGATAGATCCGGGCGACGGCCAAGGCCTGCGCAACACCGGATCATGCCAGCCAAAGGATTCATGGATGTTGTGAACCACATCCGGCCAGGCCGAGAAGTAGCCCTGAACCTTCTCTTCAGGCAGGCGTTTCAACACACCTGCGGCTTCAGCCAAACGCTCCTCCACCAGTGGAGCTGTCCATCGATCATTGCTCATGCGTATCCTCCTTTCGTTTGCCATAGAGCCGCTCACCCAGTTGACGAACGAGTTCCTTCTCGGGCCAGGTCAGGCGGTCATCTTCGACGGACACCGCCAACATGCCCTGTTCTTTCCAACCATCCTGTTTGACCTGATCGGCATTGCGACGGCTTCCACCGTATCCGGGGGGTTGCCACCTCATTGGTTCCCTCCCCAATCACGGTGGGTCATTGCCCAATCGAGAATGGCCAAAGCATCTGCTTCGTTGTCATCGACTGGATTGAACCCACGTTTCCGGGCAGCCAAGATCATGGCTTCCTTGTTGGCATTCCCTTTCCCAGTCGCATGGCGTTTGATGGTGCCGACCGGCACGGCTTCATAAGGGATCGTGTGGTGCTCGCACCAAGCGGTCACATGGGCCAGAAACCCACCATAGGCATGAGCGGCATCGACACCGGCATGGCGACGAACCTCCTCAATGAAGACCGCATCCAGGCCATCGGCCATTTGCTTGACCTCGGTGAGCCATTGCTTGAACCGCAGGAAACGCATGCCACCGCCTTGCCAACGATCATTTTTAAACTCGGCTGTTCCGCTGGTGATGGTTCGGTCCGGCAGGCAAACGGCCCAACCGGTTTTAGTGCCAAGATCAAGGGCCAGGATCTTGAGTGAACCCACACAAGGATCAGTTTGAGTTTTGGTCGATGAAAGTTCAGGCATAATGGCCTCCGTGTTAAATGAACAATGCTGATGGGTGATTTGGCCGGACGGTGTCGACAGGCATGGCAAAGAGGGTTCGCCAAGCGTCAGCGCTGGCGTAGTCCTCTCCCCCTTTAGGGGGAGGTGTTCACCTGGATTCTGGAGTTGGCTCTGAGAGCCGCAGAAAACCTCGTGTTTTTTCCAGAATCCAGAATCCAAATCCAGAATCCGGCTGGGTTCTGAAATCAGCCTCAAACCCGTGGTTTTGTGCGGTTTGACGATCCAGCCAGAATCCAGAATTTTTGGATTCTGGATTCTGAAATCACAATTTCGGGGGCTACGCATGGTCCACCTCGTCATCGTGATAAACCCAGATATGAGGGCTCTCGACTTCCAGAACGGCACCCGACTGACGGCACTTGTAATGGGTCGGGAGAAGCGGATGGATGGTCTGAGCAACTTCCCCGGTGTCTTCGTCCACCTCGTCTTCGGCTTCGCCCAGCTGCATGCCTTCGACACAAAGATATCCATAACGAGTGCGCGACAGAGGCGGCAGGTCGTGCTCGTCAGGGTTACGGAAATACTTGATGTAGCCCTTTGTGGTCAGAACACTGATGCGCTCGGCAATGGTGCTGCGACCACCCAGCCCTGCGCTATTTTCAAAGCGCTCGGCAAACTGAGTTGAGGTATAAACCCGGCCTGCCAGAGCTTCTTCAAACAGGACCTGCAGAATGACGTCGCGTTTACGCAAGCGCTCGGCATCAAGTTTGTCGCCGTATTCCTGACGCACCAGACGATCGGACGATGGGTCGATCTCAATCCACCGCCCAGCTTCCTTATCGACGATCTTTGCCGCCAAAGCGGGGCCGTTGCGCAGTTCCGTAATCAGTCGACGTTCCGATTGAGCCTCGTCGGGGCGAAACAGGATCATGCCTGAGCTGTAATAGCCCCTGAGCGACCCTGCGCCGGAAAGCGCCTGGAAAGGATCCTCATCGACCTGCTTCTTGGAGAGCTTTCGGGTGTGGTGAACGAGAATGATGCCAGCATCTGGATCCACAGCGTCGCGCAGTTTCTCTACACGATCACGTAGGAAAAACAGCATGGCGTTGTTGTCGTTTTCGCTGGGACCGGCCTCACCACCGTCAAACACGTTGCGGATGGGGTCGATAACGATGATGTCGAGACCGTCCGGAAAGTGCTTGCGGATCAAAGCACCGACGGTTTCCAGCCCCGCTTCATTCAAAATGAGTTTGAGCTGGGGCGTGACGACCAGGTTTTCATGGGCCTGTTTGATCACCTCAGGGGGCAGCGAAATTTGCTGAATCCGTTCCCGAAGATAGTGGTACTGGATCTCGGCTTGTAGATAGAACACACGCAACGGGCGCGGCGGCGCAAACGACAGGAACGAAATTCCCGCCGCCATGTGAACCAACCAACAAAGCAGGAAGTCGCTTTTGCCGACCTTGGGCGCACCGCCAAAAACCAGCAGGCCAGATGGGGTCAGGACGCGGGGAGCTATAATATCGTCGGGCATGGGAGATTGATCTCCCAGCAGCTGTTTCAGGCTGAAGGCTTGGGCATTGGCATGCGGGCTTGCGATAGATTGACGCGGCGCATTGGCGATGAAAGCGTCAACATCCATGCCCTCATCGACAGCATCCGCCGCATCCCATTTTTCCGGTTTGTCCATGGGTGGCATGAGAAGGGCGACCGAAAGCGCACCAGCACCGAGAGCCGCCTCGGCAGCAGCCTCGGCGTATTGCCAACCTGCCGCATCCTTGTCCGGCCAGACCAGGAGACGTTTGCCCCGAAGCGGCGACCAATCGGTTTTCTCAACCGGAGCCTTGGCCCCGTTCATCGCCGTTGTGGCGCAAATGCCCTGACCGATTAAAGCGTCGGCGGATTTCTCACCCTCGACCAAAACCACGTCATAGGCCGATTTCATGGCGGGCTGGTTGTAAAGCGGGCGGGGATCCGGAGCTTTCATCTTCCGGCAAGCGACATCCCAAGGCCGGAACTGTTTTCCGCCGGGCGGGTCGTAGCGATAAACACAGGCCAACAGCCCGCCTTCACCATCGAGGTAATCCCACTTGGCCGTGACCGGACCCAGCTCATCCAAGGGCACGATGCGCTCTGGTTCAATGGTCACACTTTCCATGCCCGGTTCACCCAGCCACTGACACACGTCATCCAGAAGCGATGGAAAATCCGACTGGGTGTTGCGACCGGTCGCTGCGGCCCAGAGGGCAAGAACATCTCCGCCTTCACCCGTGGCAAAGTCATGCCACATCCCGGCCTTGGACCCGGTGATTTCAACAGTCAGGCTTTCACCTTTGCTGCCTCGGACATCGCCCACCAAGAATTTGCCATGGCGGAAAACACCGGCGGGATACAGGTAGGAGAGAAGGCCACGCAGATTGCCGAGCAATCGCGCCTTGATCTCATCGACAGTTAGCCCGGCATGTCTGCCATCGTCCTGTCTTTGCGGAGCAGCGGAATTAAAATCCCGCCAGTCATTGATGTTTACAACCTCATTGCTCATCCATCGGTTCTCCAGCACCGATCGAACCAATCGCAGAATTTGCACTCGAAGAAATCAGCCGATTGCGCGATGCGCGGCAGCAACTCCCCTGCTTCCGTCGCCTGAATGACGCGCACCGCTTTGTCGCTCATGCGTTGGGCGAGCCCACCATCAAACGGAACCAATTCATGGTGCAGCTCAGCCGTATCCTTGTTAATCGCGGTGAACAGCGCCGGGTTTTGCGATATGCCCGGGACCGACGCTTCCATGTAGGCCTGATAGGTTGCGATCTGCGCCGCATAGACCGGTTTGGAAACCTTGACACCGCGTTTGACAGTATCGTTCCAGGATTTGTTGTTAAGCGACTTGCACTCCCAAAGGGCTGGGAAGCCATCCATCATCGGAGCCGCATTGATAATGCCGTCCACATGGCCACGGATACGGCCACCGGCGACACTGAACCCGAATTGCTCTCCATCAGGCTTGTTGCCTTTGGTCGTGTAGAGCTCGAACCCGGCTTTGCGCAGCCAATCAATGGCCAAGTCTTCAAAGACGTGACCGGCGGCGAAGATACGCAAGGTCTGGCCATTGAAATCCCGCCCATCGTCTTTGGAGGCATGGGCGTATTCGAATTGCAACGCACGTTCGCAAGCAACACCGAGACGGGAGCCGCCGAGATATTGGCGGGGTGTTTGACTTTGGTTCTCAGCAACCAACGCCTCATCAATGTAGGCGTTCACCTGATCGGCGAAGGTTTGGGTAGAGTTGTAGTCCAGCATCAAAAAGGGACCTCCGTATCGTCGCCCTTGGCCGTGGCCAGCATCGCGTCCTGAAACCCGCCAACGCAGACTTCAGCCAGGGTAAAAACCTGGGCTTCTGTGAGATCAATCAGGCGGCTTTCCCAACCGATCTCTTCCATCACTTCCGCCAGCATCTTGACGGCGTAGCGCAGTGCGCCTTTTTCCTGTTCGGTCAGATCAACCATGCCCAAGCCCTCCTTCGCCAAGCGCGACCAGAAACCCTGGCAGTCCATGGAGCAAAACCACCGCTGAATACGTGGACGCTTCGATGAATGCCGGTCGAACCAGCCAAAACCACGGGTCGGTCGCCGACAGACGGCACAGAGTTCCCCGCGCGGATGCCATAACCTCAAACGGGTGGCAGCGTTTGATGAAGTCACCATGGATCATGCCGCCCTCCGGCTATCTTCAGGGGCGTTCAACACCAGATTGGTAATTGCGGCTTTGTTGAACTGAAATGTCAGCAGGGCCGATGCGTGATACCGGGTGAGGCCAAAATCCTGATGGTACTCGGGCGGCAAGAATTGAAGCTGACGGGTGGTGACTGATTGGTTGAGCCAGGAGCAAGATTTATGGGCGCTCTCGTCGGTTTCGTTTTCATTCAGCCAATCATCGGCTGCGGCCAGGCAAATGGTCCGCTCACCCATGGCCAACAAATGCGATTTGAGGCCCTTGCCACCGCCGACGGCATGCCAGCGCCCTTGATGGAAGAAGATCCCACTCCAGGCATTGAAGCCATTTGCGACCAGCGCCGCATCATCACCGAAAAGGTCGCACCAATGGAAACTGGAACGCTTGAGCAGATCCACTTCCGACATGACAAAGTCAGAGATTGGCTGCTGACCCTCCTTGCCCTCCGACTGGAAGTGATATCCGCACAGAGGGCATTCCATAACAGCCAACGGCACATTGGCAGCACATTCCGGGCATTCCTTGGTCAGTGCAGGGCCGGAGCCCACCTTGCCATCAAGATTCACATCCTGCTCAAGGCTGCCGTGCAAAAGGCTGGAAGTGCCAAAATCCAGAACGATACAGTCGCTTTTGACGACGCCTGGGTGCTCGCTTGGATCGATGGTGCGCAAGCCCCGTCCGACCATCTGGATCATGGTTGATTTGTAAGAAGATGGCCTCAGCAAGACGACACAACTGGTCGGTGGATGATCCCAACCTTCGGTCAGAACCGCCACATTGACCAGAACCTGGACCTCGCCCCGCTCATAGGCCTGTAGCACATCGCGCCGTTCCGCCGCACCCATGTCGCCATAGACCATGGCGGCTTGAATCCCTTGGGACAGAAAGGCATCGCGCACGTTGCGGGCATGATCGACCGTGGAGCAGAAGACGACGGTTTGTCGGTCTCCGGCCTTCTCGCGCCAATGCTGAATGACCGCATCCGTGATCGGCGCTTTGTTCATGATGGCGTCAACAGCCATCATGTCGAAGTCATCGACCGTTTTGCGAACCGACCTGAGCGCCTCCTGTGCGCCAACATCAATCACGAAGGTGCGCGGCGGCACCAGATGGCCCGAGGCAACCAATTCGCCAATGAACACCTGATCGGCGACATTGGAAAAGATCGGTCGCAGGCCTTTCTTGTCTCCCCGGTTGGGGGTGGCCGTTACA
>JAJFIJ010000148.1 GCA_021775105.1 Rhodospirillales bacterium
AAGAGGCATTTCGCGGGTACTTTCGGGTTGACCGTTACCATCTGAGGCATCGTCAGTTTGGTGGCGGGATGGGCGCTGGAGTGTCACGCGAAATCTTTGAGCGGGGCCACGCCGCGTCGTGCCTGCTGTACGACCCCGATCTCGACAAACTGATTCTGATTGAACAGTTTCGCCCCGGTGCTTATGCCGCCCTGTTGTCGCCCTGGTTTGATGAAAAACACACATCGCCCTGGTTGATTGAAATCGTCGCCGGGATCATCGAGGACGGAGAAGAACCGGAACAAGTGGTTCGCCGCGAAGCGATGGAGGAAGCCGGTTGTGAAATCCAGGAAATTGAACCCCTGTTCCATTATTTTGTGACACCGGGCGGATCGACAGAAAGCATGTTTACGTTTGTCGGACGGGTAGATGCGTCAAACGCCGGAGGAGTCCACGGAGTCAAGGACGAGGGCGAGGATATTCGGGTCCTTGTACTGGACGTACAGGATGTTTTTGAGATGTTTGATCAGGGCCGAATTGTCAATTCGATGATCATTATTCCGTTGCAGTGGTTCCGCGTCCACCATCAAGATTTACGTGCGCGCTGGTTAGCGGCTTAATTCTACCAATTTTTACAACAAATCGCCGCCGATGCTTGAACCATTGACCTTTTCACCTTATTTTTGATGTATTGAATTTATTAATTACACTTGATCGAGGGATAATATCTTATGGACATCCGCAGGGGGTTTGTTGAAACCGTAGGTAACACGCCACTCATTCGCCTCAACAGGCTTTCTGAAGAGACCGGATGTGAAATTCTGGGCAAGGCGGAGTTTCTTAATCCTGGCAGTTCTGTGAAAGACCGTGCGGCGCTTTCCATAATCAGGGATGCAGAAAAACGCGGAGCCCTGAAACCGGGCGGTTTAATTGTCGAAGGAACTGCGGGCAACACCGGAATTGGCCTCGCACTTTGTGCCAATGCTCTGGGATATCGCACCAAAATCATCATCCCTGAAACGCAAAGTCAGGAAAAGAAAGATATGTTGCGGCTTTGCAGGGCTGAGCTTGTGGAAGTGCCGGCTGTTCCGTTCAAGAATCCCAACAATTATGTCCACGTCGCAGAACGAACAGCTGCGGAACTGACGAAAACAGAGCCCAATGGCGTGCTCTACGCCAATCAGTGGGACAATACGGCTAATCGACGGGCGCATTTTGAAGGTACCGGCCCGGAGATGTGGGCGCAGACAGACGGCAAGATTGACGGTTTTGTCTGTGCCGTCGGGACAGGTGGAACATTGGCCGGTTGTGCCAGCTATCTGAAGGGGCAAAACCCGGATGTCGTGATTGGCCTGGCTGACCCGGCGGGTGCCAATATGTTCAACTACTTCACCAAAGGCGAGTTGACCCCAACCGACGGAGCTTCCATTACGGAAGGAATTGGTCAGGGCCGAATTACAGGTAATCTGGAAGGGCTGGAAGTCGACAGACCCTATTTCATCCCGGACTCCGAAGCTGTTGAGGTCGTTTTCGACCTTCTGAATTATGAAGGTCTGTGTGTCGGCGGATCAAGCGGCATTAATGTTGCCGGTGCCATTCGTCTGGCCAAAGATCTGGGGCCAGGACACACGATTGTCACCATTTTATGTGATTATGGAACAAGGTATCAGGGAAAGCTTTTCAATCCGGCATTTCTGCGCGAAAAAGGACTCCCGACCCCAGACTGGCTGGAGTAATCGCCAATGGAATATACCAACCCCGACGCCCTCGTCTCTACTGAATGGCTTGCGGCCCACCTTGACGCGCCTGATGTACGGATTGTCGATGCAACCTGGTACATGCCACATATGGAACGTGATGCACGCGCCGAATATGAGGCGTGCCACATACCTGGTGCCGTATATTTCGACATTGATGATATTGCGGATTCGGATAGCGATCTGCCGCATATGCTCCCGTCGCCGGAAAAGTTTTCCAGTCGCGTCCGGAAACTGGGTCTCGGTGATGGCAATCGCTTAGTTGTTTACAGTGCCGCTGGCGGGTATTCCGCCGCTGCACGGGTGTGGTGGATGTTCCGTGTATTTGGACATGAAGATGTGTCCGTGCTCAATGGTGGTTTGCCAAAATGGCTGGCCGAAGACCGGGCGGTAGAGGATATTGTCCCTGTCACCCGTGAGCGCCACCTGACAGCGCGGGTTAATCATTTTCTCATTCGTGATGTCAATCAACTGATCAAGAATGTCGAGACCGCCAAGGAACAGGTGATCGATGTACGGACCGCCGGGCGGTTCGCCGGAACGGAACCGGAACCCCGCCCGTGTCGCAAAAAAGGGCATATTCCGGGCAGTGTGAACCTTCCTTTCATGAGCTTGCTTGATAAAGATAATCACCTGACTTTTCGGTCAGCAGACGAGATTTCCAAAACCATGGACGAAGCTGGCGTGGATACGTCAAAACCGATGGTTACCAGTTGTGGTTCAGGTGTTACAGCCGCCGTTGTGACATTGGGGTTTTATTTGCTCGGCCATGAAGATGTCGCCGTTTATGACGGCTCGTGGTCTGAATGGGGTGATCATTACGACACTCCTGTTGTGAACTCCTGAGGCGCTTTCAAACTGGAATTCAAATTATGGGCGAACAAGCCACGATTAAATCCGTCATCACCTATCTGGAGATGACGGAACGTCCAAGCTCTCCTACCCCTCCGCGTCCGGCGCAGAAAATTGCACTTCTGCGGGCCGAGAATCCGACCGTTTCCTATTATCGTTATCTCTATGACACCGTTGGTAACGACTGGTTCTGGTGGGAAAGACGCAACATGAGTGACGCAGATCTTGCGCACGTCGTTCAGGATCCAAAAATCGAAGTTTTCACACTGTTTGTCGGTGGCGTCCCTGCCGGTTATGGCGAACTGGATCGGCGAAACGAACCTGATATCGAGCTTGCCTATTTCGGACTAATGCCAGAATTCATCGGCCAGCGGCTGGGCGGGTATTTCCTGCGCTGGTTGATTGATCAGGCATGGACGTACGATCCCAAACGTCTGTTTGTTCATACCTGTACGGAAGATCATCCGGCAGCCATCCATAATTATCAGCGACACGGGTTTGTTCCCTATGACCAGGTCACTGAAGAAATTCCAGATCCCGCAAAATCCGGTCTATTTAAGTAATACCAAGGAACACTGATAATGACTCATAGAGACGGCATAGCAAGGTTTTCGGCAAGGAGCGTGCGCCGTGGCGATGCGGAGTATCGCGAGGCGTGCGCGACGCTGCCCGAAGACCTTGCTATGCCGCCGTTCCGGTCACCCACGCGGTCCGCCGGAGGGTGTCAGAAACGCTTGATGATGCCCCGCATCACCTGCGCGTTCCTTCCTGCCCGGCGAACCGCGTGGGCGATCTCTATGGGTTATTATCAGTGCTCCTTGGTATAAGGCGCAAGATGGATATCGGTATCACTAAAGAAATCAAGCCGCAGGAAGGGCGTGTTGCCCTGATGCCGCGCGAAGTGTTGCAATTGATAGATGCCGGTCACCGGGTCCGAGTGGAAACAAATGCCGGAGTGTTATCCGGGTGTTCGGACACTGATTACAAATCCGCAGGCGCGGAAATTCTGGATGACGCCAAAAGCGTTTATGCAGAAAATGAAATGATCGTGAAGGTCAAAGAAATCCTGCCTGCTGAATACGGTTTGCTGTCCGGCAAGCATATTCTCTATACCAATATTCACTCCGCCTCCAATCGGGAACTCACGGACGTGCTGCTTGATGTTGGTTTGTCAGGAATTTCCGCCGAAGACACCCATCAGGACGGATCGCCCAATTGTCCACTGGCCGGAGAAGTGGGGGCATTTGAAGGCGTCAGGTTGTGTCTGGCTCCCCATGGTGGGCGCGGTCGTCACTTCATGCCGCATTTTGGCTCCCCTGCCCTGAAGGCCGTTGTCATTGGTCTGGGACTGGTCGGGCAAGGTGCGGTGCGTACTCTGACGCAGTTGGGGGCCTCGGTTACCGGTCTCGATATCATATCACGCGCGCGTAAAAATGCGGCTCTGACGTGGAGTGGCAATGACTTTGTTGCTGACGATGTCTCTAATCTGGAGAAACATCTCGAAGATGCAGACCTGGTCATTAATTGCGTTCTCTGGCCAAAGCATCGGGACGACCACCTGATTTCCCGAGCTATGCTCAAGCAACTGAAACCGACGACTGTAATTGTTGATGTTTCATGCGATGAGGGTGGAGCGGTTGAGACCTGTCGGGGGACATCCTGGGATGATCCCGTTTACGAAGTCGATGGAATTCGTCATTTCTGTGTCGATAATATACCGGGTGCCGTGCCGGTAACCGCTTCGGCTGGTTACAGTCAGGCTATTTTTCCGTTTGTATCGTTGATTGCGGATATTGGCGTCATTGAAGCCTGCAAACGCGAAAGTTGGCTTGCCAAGGGCTTGACTTGCCATGACGGAAATTTGATTCTAGCTGAGACCGCTCGTGTTCAAGACAGAGAGTTTACCGCCATTGAGGATTACCTCCCCGGACTATAGGCAAAACAGCCTAAAATCTGTGGCATGCCAACCTATGAACACCGAGACCAAGTGTCTTTACCCATCATCCGCTAATCTCTCAGGAAGCCTCGGTATACACTCCGGCCTACACAAACCTTGAGTGAAACAAACGGATATCGGGTCAAATGAAATACAACACACTGATTTTGGGAGCATCTTATGGCTCTCTCCTTGCGATCAAGTTGGCCATGGCGGGGCACAATACGAACATGGTCTGTCTTCCCGAAGAAGCGGATTTGATCAACAAGGAAGGCATCAGGGTACGCATACCGGTTCGTGGTCGCGATAATCTGGTGGTCATTGATTCCCGGAACTGCGAAGGGAAAATAACAGCATCCGTTCCGGATGAGACAGACCCATCCGGATATGATCTGATCGCCCTTGCCATGCAGGAACCCCAGTACCGTTCTGAAGGTGTGCGTCAACTTCTTGACCGGGTAGCCAAGTCTGGCAAGCCCTGCATGTCGATCATGAATATGCCGCCGCTCCCCTATATGGCCCGTATTCCCGGCGTGGATGTGGCGTCCCTGACACATTGTTATACCGACGCCAGCGTCTGGGATAATTTTTCCCCGGAACTGATGACGCTTTGCAGTCCGGATCCGCAGGCCTTTCGCCCGCCGGAAGAACCGGTCAACATCCTTCAGGTTGCGCTACCTACCAATTTCAAAGTGGCAAAGTTTGATTCTGATGAACACACCGCCATATTGCGTCAGATGCAGACCGATATTGAAGCTATTCGCTATGACGTTGATGGCGACAGCATTGAACTGCCAGTCAAACTCAAGGTTCATGACTCCGTTTTCGTCCCGTTGGCAAAATGGTGCATGCTGCTGACAGGAAACTATCGATGTGTGCAGGCGGACGGAATGCGCGCGATCAAGGATGCTGTCCACAGCGACATTGAGGTTTCCCGTAATGTCTACAATTGGGTTGCTGAACTGTGCCGGTCGATGGGTGCAGCGCCTGAAGATCAGGTTCCGTTTGAAAAATACGCCAACGCGGCAACCGGATTGGCCAAACCCTCTTCGGCTGCACGGGCGCTAGCTGCCGGGGTCCCCAACATTGAGCGCGCAGATTGTCTGGTCAAGACGATCGCCGCAGGAAAAGGTATGCAGATGGATGTTGTCGACGAGACGGTCGCTGCTGTTGATTCCTGGCTGGAAAAGAATCGCGCCGCATCCTGAGGCCGGTCGGTCAAAATACAAAGAAAAAGGCGGGATTTGAGCTTCCCGCCTTTTTCAGTGTCTTCCCCCAAGAAAACTAGTGGGCCAGAATCTGGCTCAGGAACAACTGGGTCCGCTCATGCTGTGGATTGTCGAAGAATTCATGAGGATCGTTCTCCTCGATAATTTCCCCGCCGTCCATAAAGATCACCCGGTTGGCAACGGTTTTGGCGAAACCCATTTCATGCGTCACGCAGATCATGGTCATGCCTTCTTCGGCTAGCTGGACCATAGTGTCGAGCACTTCCTTGATCATTTCTGGGTCAAGGGCAGATGTGGGTTCATCAAACAACATGATCTTTGGGTTCATACAAAGCGAGCGGGCAATGGCCACGCGCTGTTGCTGACCACCGGACAACTGGCCTGGATATTTCAGGGCCTGCTCCGGAATCTTGACCCGCTCAAGATATTTCATTGCTGTTTCTTCCGCCTCGGCACGTGGAATTTTGCGTACCCACATTGGTGCCAGCACCAGATTTTCCAGAATACTCAGGTGCGGGAACAGATTGAAGTGCTGAAACACCATGCCGACTTCGCGGCGGATTTCATCAATCTTCTTCAGATCGTTACTGAGTTCAATGCCGTCGACGACAATTCGACCTCTTTGGTGTTCTTCCAACCGATTGATGCAGCGGATCATGGTTGATTTTCCGGATCCGGAAGGACCGCAAACAACGATACGTTCGCCGTGGTTGACGGTCAGGTTGATGTCTTTGAGGACATGAAAATCGCCATACCACTTATGCATGGCTGAGATTTCGATCATCAACTCGTCACTGACAACCATTTTCTTGGTCGGATGTTTCAGATCGTCTTCGCTAACGTTTGATTCTGACATTAAAGCCTCCTGTTTATCCTGTTCGGATATTGTAGTCCCCGGTGCTTAATGGCCGGTATGAAGTTTTCTTTCGATGTACTGGCTGTACTGAGACATTGAGAAACAGAATATCCAGAATATAAGAGCGGCAAACGCATATCCCGAGTTGATGAACCCTAGCCATTCCGGATTGGTACTGGCCAACTGGACCATACCGAGGAAGTCAAGCAGACCGATAACCGATACCAGCGTTGTGTCCTTGAACAAACCGATAAAGGTATTGACGATACCCGGAATAACCAGTTTCAGAGCTTGAGGCATAACGATGAAATACATCATCTTGGGGAAATTCAGCCCCAATGCCATGGCTCCTTCGTACTGCCCTTTTGGAATAGCCTGCAATCCGCCGCGTACGACTTCCGCCATATAGGCTGCTGAGAACAGAGCGACCCCGACCAGTGCACGGATGAGCTTATCAAAACTTACATCTTCAGGCATAAACAGCGGGAACATGACCGACGACATAAACAGAACCGTAATCAGTGGAACACCTCGCCAAAGTTCAATGAACGCCGTGCAAACCGCGCGCATGACCGGCATGTTGGAGCGCCTTCCCAGGGCCAGAACAATGCCAATTGGCAACGATGCAACAATCCCGGTGACGGCAATAACCAAGGTCAGGAACAATCCACCCCATTCCGGCGTTTCTACCTCGACCAGGCCAAATGAACCCCCGGCATAAAGGAAGTAGCAAAGAACCGGAAAGATGAACAAAAGGAAAATTGCGGTCCATTTTTTACCGGGGATCGCGGGGATAGCGAGCCCGAGGATAGAAGCCGCAAATAACACATAGGAGAGATTGATACGCCACAGTTCTGCATCCGGGTACCGTCCATACATTAATTGCTTCATCCAGACGTTGACAAACGGCCAGCAGGCAGCTCCAACCGGTCCCCCATCTTTTGTTCGACATACGTCACTTGTAGTGCCAGCCCATATGGCATCAAAAATGAAATAATTGAGTACAGGCGGGACGAGCGTATAAACCAGATAAATCGCGAAAATCGTCAACAGAGCATTGGTGGGTGACGAGACCAGATTTGTCCGAACCCACCCCTGCACACCGACCGTTGACGCGGGTGGTGCCATATCCGGGTGAGTTCCAACTTCGTAGGATTGAGCTTGAGTATTCATCATTAACGCTCCACCAACGCCATTTTTTTGTTATACCAGTTCATGAACATTGAGATCACCAAGCTGACAAAAAGATAAAAACCCATGATGATCGCAATAATTTCGACGGCCTGACCTGTCTGCATAAGTACAGTTCCACCGAAAACCAGAACAATATCCGGGTAAGCGATAGCGGCCGCCAATGATGAATTTTTAGTCAGGTTGAGATATTGACTGGTTAACGGAGGAATAATAACCCGAAGTGCCTGCGGGATAATGACCAGTTGAAGGGTTGGCCCCGGACGCAATCCCAATGCATAGGAAGCTTCGGTCTGGCCTTTGTCCACTGCTGAGATTCCGGCACGAACAATTTCCGCAATGAATGCCGCAGTGTAGGTCGCCAACGCCAGAGTCAGGGATACCAGCTCCGGAGGAATTTCCATTCCACCCTGAAAGTTAAAGCCTTTAAGCGCGGTCGGTTCCCACGACATGGGGAAGCCCGTCACAACGGCAGCGATCAATGGCAGCCCGATCAGTAGACCAATTGAAGCCCAGACGGTATGGAATGGTTGTCCGGTTTCGTTCTGGCGCTTCTTGGCCCATTTGGACAGGTATATTATGGCCGGAAAAGCGGCAAGAAACGCAAGGACAATGAGTCCGAACCCGTCTTCAAATATCGGCTTGGAAGCAAACAGGCCACGATTGTTAACAAATATTGAGTCCGCAAAATTGATGCTTTGGCGTGGGCTTGGCAGTTGGCGCAGAACACCAAAATACCATACAAAAATCTGCAACAACAATGGGATATTGCGCATAACTTCGATATATACGAGCGCAATTTTGGCGATCATCCAGTTATTGGATAACCGGGCGACGCCCATGATAAACCCTAGTGCCGTCGCAAAGATCACTCCAATGCCGGCGACAAGAACGGTATTTAACAAACCAACAGTCAGCGCCCGTGCATAGGTGTTTTCTTCGCTATACTCCAGAAACGGACTGTATCCAATGGCAAATCCGGCCGTGGTGTCGAGGAATCCAAACCCTGAAGCAATCCCCTGCCGTGCAAGGTTGTCCATTGTATTATTAATAATGACGGCCCCAAAATAGAGCAGGCTGCCAAGTACAAGGACTTGAAAGAATAAGGCGCGCGCCTGAGGATCGTTCCAAAGAGCGACTTTAGGTGGTTCAGACTCAGCGGTGGTCGTAGTATTACCAGCCACGGAACACCTCCCCTGTTTATTTTTTGTTGAGAGCCGAGGTCATGAGTTGAAAGTGTGTGCCCGGCTAAAAGCCGGGCACACCTTCCATTTATACTATGCGCTTAGCGCACGGGCGGAGCATAAAGAATGCCGCCTTTATTCCACAATCTGTTCAGACCACGTGGCAGGTTAACTGCGGTTTTAGGTCCGAGGTGCTTATCAAACACTTCGCCATAGTTGCCGACTTGTTTGATGATGTTGTAGGACCAGTTTTTACCAAGACCGAGGTTTTTGCCGGTGTCCCCTTCAACGCCAAGCATACGGCGAATGCCCGGATCCTTGGAGCTGCCTTTGAGTTCGTCAACGTTAGCCGAAGAAATACCAAGTTCTTCAGCTTCAATCATTACGTTGAGAGCCCATTTGACGATATCAAACCACTGGTCATCACCGTGGCCAACAACCGGACCAAGCGGTTCTTTGGAAATGATTTCCGGAAGAACCATGTGCTCGCCTGGATTTTTCAGCTTGGTACGCTGAGCGGCAAGAGCGGATTGGTCAGTCGTGTATACGTCACAACGGCCTGCGTCGTAAGCTGCGATAACTTCATCAGCTTTTTCGAAGAACACGCCTTTGAACTTCATGCTGTTGGCACGGAAATAATCGGAAAGGTTAAGTTCCGTGGTGGTGCCAAGGTTGGTGCATACTGATGCGCCATCCAGCTCAAGTGCACTTTTCACGCCGAGGCTTTTGCGGACCATGAAACCCTGCCCGTCGTAGTAAGTAACACCGGCGAAGTTGAGGCCCAGAGCGGTATCACGAACCAGCGTCCACGTGGTGTTACGTGACAGCATGTCGATTTCACCGGACTGAAGAGCGGTGAAACGCTCTTTAGAGGACAGTGGTGTGTATTTCACTTTGCTGGCATCGCCAAGCAGAGCGGCAGCAACGGCACGGCAGACATCAACGTCAATACCGGTCCAGTTGCCACTGGTGTCTGGGTTTGAGAACCCTGGTACACCCTGGCTAACGCCACACTGAATGAAGCCCTTGCCCGTTACCTTGTCGAGCGCCGGACCGGCGTTGGCCGGAGCAACAAGTGAGGTGGATACAAGTGCAGCAGCAGCGACAGCTGCGAATGCGGTTACGGTTTTCTTCATAAGAACAAGCTCCCTGGTGAGTTTATTTAGTCGTTTACGTAACCCTTTTTGCGGGCCTTTAGCCTGCAACGAAGGCTTACGACCAAAATGGGTAACATAATTAGCGAACGCTCCTCAAGCCCTAAAGAACGATAAGTTTGCTTGACATGGTGCTTGATTTGTCTTCCGCCCAAGGGCACGATTTTCAAATCGCTCAGAAAACAAGGGCAATTGGCATGTCAGACGCAAAAATTCGGTCATCTGAATTATTATAGCCCGAAAATAAAAATCTCTGCAGATTTGCCTTAATGAGGAACAAATGAACCGTAAAGATCGACGCCGTCAGGAAAAACAACTGAAAAAATCTGTTGGCTTGGGAAATCCGGTTCAGCTTATTAAGGACGCATTGGCGCTTTATCAGGCCGGGCAACTGGGGCCAGCTTTGACAAAATGCAGGAACGCTCTCGCGATTGATCCTCATCACCCTGACGCGCTCAATTTGAGCGGAAATATCCACATGGACCAAGGGCACACAAATGAGAGTGTTGTGTGTTTTAAAAGGGTTGCATCACATTTACCCGAAAACCCACAGGCTCACTATAATCTGGGAACGGCTTTGGCGGCCAATGGTGAGTTGGAAGAAGCGATCATCAGTCAGAACCGCGCCCTTGCGTTGCAACCTGATTACCCCGAAGCCCTGTACAATCTAGCCAACGCTTTCCGCCAGACCGGCGAGCAGGAGGCTGCGCGGTCAAATTACCGGCGCGCGCTGGACCTGGCCCCCGGCTATCCGGGCGCGGCAACCAATCTGGCCAGCGTGCTGCTGGAGCTCGGCCGCCCGGAAGAAGCCCTGAATGCCAGCGAAGAAGCACTCAGGTTTTTCCCCGGGGACCGGGATGCCCTCGCCTTTTTGGCAATTGCCGCCAGTGAAACCGGCGACCCGGACAGGGCATCGCAGATATTGAGCATGGACGATCTGGTCCGACCACGTGATTTTAGCGCCCCTCAGGGGTTTTCCGGTCTTGAGGAATTCAACAAGGCACTGACCGCACACGTACTGGCCCACCCAACCTTGACCCATGAGCCGCACAACATGGCGACCCGTGACGGGTTACAGACCGAAAACCTGGCAATTGAACCGAAGGGTCCCATTCAGCATCTGGAAGATATGATCGTTGAAGCTTTTGATGAATACCTACAGACAATCGGAAAAGTGACCGGACATCCATATGTGCCATTGATACCGGAACTCAGGAAAATTGATATTTGGGGTACAGTCCTTGGTCGTCAGGGCCATCAGGCGGCACATATGCACCGTAACGCCTGGGTCAGTGGTGTGTATTATGCGCAATTGCCAGATGTTATGCATGGCGGTAACGAAGACAGGACCGGATGGATCGAATTTGGTCGTCCTCCGGACCACTTCCCATGCTCTGTTGATCACGAGGTTCGTATGTTTGAGCCAAAGGAAGGGCGGATGTTCATGTTCCCGTCATACCAGTACCACAGGACGATTCCGTTCGAGAGTGCGGAGCAGAGAATCAGTATCGCCTTTGATCTTTTGGCGTAGTAGGGTCGCCGAATTACGCAAGCTGTCGTACGCAGCTTCCCATAATGCAGGTTCGAATTTCATGACCAACAAGCGCGACACAATTATCTGCCATGCCGGACGTCACCCTCATGAAAATCATGGTGTGGTCAATCCGCCTGTCTACCATGCTTCAACAATCACATTCCCGACAATGGAGGATTTTGAGACCCGCGACGGTCTACCCTATCAAAGTGCGAAATACGGGCGCTCAGGCACACCGACAACTTTTGCTTTCGAAGAAGCGATCACAGCCCTTCATCAGGGGTTCAGAACTGTTGCCTATCCATCTGGACTGGCGGCAATTACCGGTACATTGCTTACTCTTCTTGAAAACGGTGATCATTTGCTGATGGTCGATACAGCCTACGCACCAACACGCAAACGGCTGTGCGGATGGTTATTGGCGCGCACGGGTATCGAAACCACGTTTTATGATCCGGCAATCGGCGCCGGTATTCGCGATTTGATTCAGCCCAATACAAAAGTTGTTTATCTTGAATCACCGGGCTCCCTCACGTTCGAGATGCAGGATGTTCCCGCCATTGCAGGTGTATGCAGAGCGACCGGCGTGTCGACGGTGATTGACAATACATGGTCCTCACCGCACCTGTTCCAGCCCCTGACCCATGGCGTAGATTTTGTCATTGAAGCTGCGACAAAATACGTGATCGGCCATTCGGATGCCATGCTGGGGACGTCAACCGTGGCGACCAAAAAACATTATCAGGCGCTGAAATCGGCGGCTAATTCCATAGGTTTTTCGGCGGCTCCTGATGATTGTTATCTGGCTGCGCGGGGGCTCAGAACATTGTCTGTGCGTCTGGAACGTCATCAGAAAAATGCGCTGCGGGTGGCTGAATGGCTGCTCGGACAATCCCAGATTGAGCGTGTTCTTTATCCGGCCCTGCCTGATGATCCCGGTCACGAATTATGGAAACGTGACCATTCCGGCGCATCAGGACTGTTCGGAGTTGTTCTTAAACCCGCAGCCAAGTCGGCAGTTGCGGCAATGCTGGATGGACTTGAATTGTTCGGTATGGGGGCCAGTTGGGGTGGTTTCGAGAGCCTAGTTATTCCTGCCTACCCTGCTCCCTTGCGTACGGCAACTAAATGGCCATATGAAGGGCCAACGGTCCGTTTGCATATCGGTCTTGAAGATCCGGATGATCTGATTAAAGACCTTAAAGCCGGTCTGGACCGGTTCGAAAGCGCGCGTTCATAGTTAGTCACCACCATAAAAGGTCAAGCCATGCGTACATACCTGCACATCAACCTGAACGATCAAACCATTATTTCTGAAGACATGCAAGGTGAGCAACTTGCCCGCGTCGGCCGGCATTTTATCGCCAAGACATTACTGGAATGCGGTGCTGCGACGATTGATCCTTGGTCGCCGGAAAACCCCCTGATTTTTTCAGCCGGACCCTTTGCCGGCACAAATTTTTCAAATGCCAATCGGCTGAGTGTCGGTTGCAAAAGCCCGCTGACGGGCGGGATTAAGGAAGCCAATACGGGAGGAACCTTTGGTTTTGCGCTAGGACAATTGGAAATCGCCGGATTTACCCTGAACGGTGCCTCTTCCGAATGGGTGGTCATTCGCATTCCGAAAGAAGGCCCGATTACCTTTGATACGGCAGAACCCTATATGGGCAAGGGCAATATTGAAGCTGCCGCCCTGCTCCATGAAAAATATGGCGACAAGGTTAGTCTGGCGCTGTGTGGCCCTGTTGGTGAGTACGGCGGTATGATTTCCGGCATTGCTTTCAGCGACGTCGAGAACCGACCTGTGCGACTTGCGGCGCGAGGCGGTGTCGGTGCCGTAATGGGCAGTAAAAAGGTCAAGGCGATTGTCGCCGATAAACATAAAATGCCAACATTCCATGAACGCAAAAAGCTGATGACCGGGATCAAGGAATACGGCGCCAGAATGGCAGCCGACCCGGCAGCCCAGAATATGGGCCGGCAAGGTACGGCGCTGGTTGCGGATCTGACCAATCTGTTGGGCGGATTGCCGGTCAATAACTTTAGCGGCGGACAACTTGTTGACCCTAAAAAAGAACGCCTGAAAATGGGGGGGGACTTCATTCGTGAACAGAATCTGGAGCGCGGCGGGGAGACCACCCATGCGTGTATGCCGGGTTGTCTGATCAAATGTTCAAACGTCTATGCCGATGAAAACGGTGAGGAACTGGTCTCGCCTCTGGAGTATGAGACGATCTGCCTACTGGGGACGAACTGCGGTATTTCCGAACCTGATGAGGTTGCCTATCTCAATGCGATTGTTAATGACTTGGGCGTTGATACAATCGAAACCGGAGCCTTGCTTGCGATTCTGATGGACGACGGGCAGGCTGAATATGGCGACGTCAAGTTTATGGAAGATGCGCTACTTGATATTCGCAAAGGAACGGAGCGCGGGCGCTTGTTGGCGCAGGGAACAGCGCGTGTTGGTGAGCATTACGGCATCAAGCGTGTTCCTGTTGTGAAAAAACAGGCGATTAGCGCTTATGACCCCAGGGTCATCGAAGTCACTGGCATAACCATGATGATGACGGCACAAGGTGCCGATCATACGACCGGAAACCTTCCAGCATTTGAATGCAAGGACAAAACGACCGAGGAGTTGACGGAAGCCAGTCTGGGTGTCCAGATCAACAGTGCCGCAGCTGACTCGCTGGGGCTTTGTGTGTTCGGGCGGTACGTAACAGACGTTGCCCATGATTTGATGGTCACCGCACTGAACGATGCTCTTGGCACTGATCTTGGGCCAACGTTTATCAATGACCTCGGGCGCGAAACGCTGGAACTGGAAATCGAATTTAATAAAGCCGCCGGATTTGGTCTGGAAGATGATGAATTACCATCATTTTTCTACGATGAACCGCTGGCGCCAACAAACAAAACGGCGCGCCATCATGCTGGTGATGTTAATAATTATCGAAGAAACTGGCTGGACCAACGTTCGGCCTGAGGAGTTGAATTCGCATTGAACGATGTGACGCTGTTCATGACCGTCGGGAATGGGGGCAGCAGGGGAGAAACCTGACGGTCCATCAAGGCAATATTGCTTGGCATTCAGTGTACTGCGGTGCGATTGACCGGATTGTCGATAGAAAATACGTCTTCAAGGTGGGCCAAACGAATCAGTTTCAAGACCTGATTGCTGAACCGGACAAGGCGTATTTTTCGATTTGTCTTTTTTGCCGTAGCGACAGCTTCTACCAGAATTGCCAGGCCGGAAGAATCAATTTCAGTTACGTTGGACAAATCAAGTTGAATATCCTCCAGTGTGCCGAGCTGTCTGAGAATTTCGCTGCGCACGACCGGTGATGTCTGAAGATCTATATTGCCCTTTAAATGAAATGTGTTCGTCTTCATCTGGTATACCTCCGCAATCATACTGACGTGCCGCCGACGCAAATGCAGTGATGACTATCACATGCCATCAATTGTCCGAATTTTGTGAGTTCAATTTGTCTGTATTAAGTCGAAATCGTGGCAGATTTCTGGCAATGCGGGCAAATGCCATCAACTTCGATTGTTTGGTTTTCAACACTGAACCCCGCAGCTCCGGCGCGTTCGCTGATTGCGGCGTCAATTCGCGAATCATTCAGTTCCGCTGTCACGCCACAGGAACGGCAAATCAAAAACTGACCACCGTGCGGCAGTTCAGGTGCCGTACAACCGACATAGGCATTCAGGCTCTCGATGCGGTGGATCAGTCCGTGGTTGAGTAAAAAATCAAGCGCCCGATAGACCGTTGGCGGTGCCGCACTGCCGCGTGCATCGCGGAGGGCATCAAGAATTTCGTATGCCCCCAGTGGTTTATGCCCGGCCCAGACCAGTTCCAGAACCTGGCGTCGAAGATCGGTCAAACGTGCCCCGCGTTTGACGCAAATGCTGAACGCCCGATCCAGCGCATCACTGAGACAGTGGTCATGATCGTGGTCGTGATCGATAAATGCAGGTGCCGAACCTCTTGCGGCCATTGGCGCTGCCCTCCCTTGGTGCTGTATTTGTTATAACATAACATTGTCGAGTGCAACGGCTCTACGTATACTCCGCCCTACCTACAGGATGGAGTTGATTGCAATGACCGGGTCCAAAACGCCAGTTTGCGGTGACGATGTCATTGAGCAAACTTTACAGGCAATTTCATTTAATGCCGAAGGTCTGGTGCCTGCTATTGCCCAGCAACACGACAGTGGCGAAATCCTTATGATGGCCTGGATGAATGCCGAAGCAATCAGGGAAACGTTGAATAGTGCCCGGGTCTGTTACTGGTCCCGATCCAGAGCGAAATTGTGGCGCAAAGGTGAGACATCCGGACAGGTCCAGTCATTGATAGGGTTTCGTTGGGATTGCGACGCAGATACCGTTTTGATTCTGGTCGATCAACATGGCGTTGCCTGCCATACCGGGCGCCGGAACTGCTTTTACAATGCGATCACGGACGGCCAGATCAACATCATTGCTGATCCGGAGATTGATCCGGGCAAACTGTATACTTGATTGCGAGTGATGCGCCGTACGATGGTCAAAGCCGTATTAATCGTGTTTTTCGGGATTGTATCGTTTGTTCAGTCCTCCTTATTGCGAGCCGGTGAGACCATTATGGTATTTGCCGCAGCCAGCCTGACAGGCGCATTGAGTGAAATATCGGAACATTATAAAACGCAGAATAATGTGCGCGTTAGCACCGTATTTGCGTCAAGCTCATCCCTTGCAAAACAAATTATTAACGGCGCGCCCGCAGATATTTTTATATCCGCTAATCAGGACTGGATGAACCGGGTTGAGAAATCGGGCCGGATCGAACGAGATAGCCGCTTTCCCCTTCTGGCAAACAGACTTTCGCTTATCGCACCGTCAACCAAACCTGAATCTCTCAAGTTGACAAATATTGACTCGATTCTGACAGCTTTAGAGGGCGGGCGCTTGGCGATGGGTGACCCTGACCATGTTCCCGCAGGAATGTATGCAAAATCCGCACTTGAATCTCTCGGTCTCTGGCAGGCGCTTAAAGGACGGATCGCCGCTGCGTCTGATGTTCGCGCGGCCCTTGTTTTTGTTGAGCGCGGAGAGGCGGCCCTCGGGATCGTATATTCGAGCGACACCGTTGGTCGACCAGACGTTATCGAGGTCGGGAAATTTCCCCGTGCCGCTCATTCACCGATTAGCTACCCGGCTGCCTTGATCCGAAACAGGATCAGCCCGTCCGTCCGACAGTTTTTCCGGTTCTTGCAATCGGATGACGCCCGCGTCATCTTCTTGCGACACGGTTTTTCTGTACCGTAAACCCTATTGCGCGCGGGAGCCTTCGGTGTTGACGCTAAGCCCTCTGGAACTGGAAGCGATTGGCCTGAGTTTGAAGGTTGCCAGTTTGGCTGTTCTGTTTTGTCTTCCTCTCGGACTAGCGACAGCATGGGTGCTGGCACGATGTGATTTTGTCGGAAAATCATTGATCAACGGAATCGTGCACCTGCCACTGGTCGTTCCACCGGTTGTTATCGGTTATTTGCTGCTGGTGACGTTCGGACGCAAGGGGTTGGTCGGAAATTGGTTATGGGAAACTTTTGAAATCTCCATTGCCTTTACCTGGAAAGGAGCTGCGATAGCCGCTGGTGTTATGGCATTTCCCCTTATGGTTCGTGCTATTCGCCAATCAATTGAGGCCGTTGATCGGGGTCTGGAGGAGGCGGCTCGAACTCTGGGAGCGCCGATCTGGTGGGTGTTTGTGACAATTACCCTACCGCTTATCCTGCCCGGCATCCTGACAGGCGTAATTCTGGCTTTCGCCAGAAGCCTTGGTGAGTTTGGGGCGACGATTACCTTCGTCTCGAATATTCCCGGAGAGACCCGCACTCTGCCACTGGCGTTATATAACCTGACACAGGTTCCGGACGGCGAAGCCGGAGCAATGCGTCTCGTGGTAATTGCGATATTGCTGGCGCTGATTGCGCTGGTCGCGTCAGAGGCATTGTCGCGCCGGGTCGCGAGACGGTTGGGCCGATAATTAACATGGCTGCAAATAATTCGATTTTGATAGATGTCAAACGTCAACTTGGTGATTTTTCTCTTGATGTAAAATTTGCCTCTGAAGGTGGTTTGACAGCATTCTTCGGTCGATCAGGTTCCGGTAAAACGTCTCTGGTTAATTTATTGGCGGGTCTGGATGATCCTGATTCAGGCACTATCGAAGTGAATGGAACAACCTTGTTCAATTCCAGATCGGGTATCAACGTTCCCATCGAACGCCGTCGTCTGGGGTATGTATTTCAGGATAGCCGCCTGTTTCCGCATTTCAACGTCAAGCAGAACCTGAAATACGCTACCCGCTTCACGGATGCTGGAGCGCCACGCCATAATTTTGCTGATATCGTCGATCTGCTTGGCCTTTCTTCGCTGCTGGATCGTCAACCGAAATCTCTTTCCGGTGGTGAGAAACAGCGGGTTGCCATTGGCCGCGCTCTTCTGGCTCAACCCCGACTACTTCTGATGGATGAACCGCTGGCATCGGTGGATTCAGGACGCAAGTTCGAGATCATCTCGTTTATCGAAGATCTGCGTGACCAGTTGTCCATCCCGATTGTTTATGTCAGCCACGCCATGGAAGAAGTCATTCGACTGGCCGATACGATGGTTATTCTGGATAACGGCACGGCGGTTGCTGCAGGTGATGTCGAAGATATCATGAGCCGTCTGGATCTTCGTCCGTTGACCGGACGTTACGAAGCGGGTGCGGTGGTGTCAGTCACCGTTAAAGGCCATGATGAACATTTTCAGTTAAGCGAACTGATCTTCGCCGAAAAATCACTGTGGGTGCCCAGATTGGACCTGGACTTGGGGGCAACACTGAGGGTTCGTATTCGTGCACGCGATGTGTCGCTCAGTCGGACACGTCCCGAAAATACCAGCCTGCTTAATATCTTTGCCGGAACGATCTCGGAAATAGCCGGCAATCAGGGAGCCCAGGTGGAAATTCTGCTTGATATCGGCGTTCCGCTGATTGCCAGGATCACCCGAAAATCAGCCGTCGAATTAAGGCTTGGGGTCGGGGAGCAGGTCTTTGCTATGGTCAAGGCTGCGGCGATTGACCGTCACAGCATGGGAATGGCTGGGACACGAGCGAGAAAAATCGGTTAATCTGGCTGTAGAAATAGAAACAATACAAAAAACCAGATTATGACTGTTTAAGATATGCCTGACATAAACGATTTACCAGAAAAGCTGCCACCAATTTTACAGGAGCTTGTTGATTATTGGCGAATTGTGAGTGACAAGGTTGGTCGCCTCCCGTCACTGAATGATATCAATCTGATAGACATATATAAAATCGCGCCTCGAATCTTTATCGCTGACCGAGTGGAAGATTCGGAAGATCGAATTCGCTATCGCTGGCGGTACTGGGGGACAACGTTATGCGATTTTGTCGGGGCGGACCTGACCGGAAAATTTCTCGATGTTACACATGATGACAAAGCCACCAGTGCCGCAATGAAGTATTACGAGTGGGCTCTGGAAAATGGAAAACCGCATTATTTTTGTCAGGCTATCAGGGTAAAAGAGTCACCAAACACATATTGGGATTATGAACGCCTGATCGTTCCGCTGGAGGATAAAACCGGTCAGCCTGGCCATATTCTGGGTGTCTATGTTTCAGAACACGAGAACAAAAAATTCCGACCGGTGCGTTCCAGGAGCCAAGCGACCCCCTACTCTTTCAGGGACAACTGAGCTGTCGGAGAGACAAACAGAAATGTCTTACAGACGGCGATTTTTGCGGTGGGTTTTCGGGGCAAAAACCTTGCAGTTTGAATAACCCTGATTGAAAAAATGATAGGTCATATTAGGTTTCGCCAACCCGTTTTTATCAATCAGGTTCCAGTTTTTTTGGGCGATACCGGTAATTCCGCGCCCCCGGCCTCCATCAAACCCGATTGAGAAAACCAGATATTTGCGTTGGCGAAATTCGCCGCGCTGGCAAGCGTTTGATAATTGTTTGTCAAGGGTGCCGACATTCCAGTAAGGCTGCTTGCTGGTCGCATACTGACCCTTCACGCGCTCTTTTGCTGTTGCAAACCCGGGAATGAAACCTGCGGCTACAATCAGAAGCACTAACGGGTAGGATTTATGGAATACCATCTAGAAACAACCTGCCAGCATGTCCGCCCGATCAATATGGGCAATGACAAAAGCGTTCAGTACAGGGGAGCCATAAGTCTGCAACGCATCAGCGACACCCTCCGCTGACATAGCGAACAATAACGCAGCGACTGCTGTCGCGGTAATGAATATTCTATTCATGTCCGCATTCTATGCCAATTTGATTGATTTGTGAAGATCACAGTAAACAGCGGTGGAGAATTGGGATTTTTTGCTGAAAATGACGATCCCGGCAGGATTTGTAGAGGCAACGGCACAAGAATTGCGGTTAGTTGTTGGATAACCTAAGTATCTCCGAAGACCGTGAAGCCAATCCTTGAAGTCTACCATTGGTGACAAAGAAGATGCCTTTCAAATTATCGGCGTCGTCATAGGTGGCTTCAATTTCGAGTGAGAACAGTTGCTTCGCGCCTCCCTCATATTTTCAATATACTGATACACTTCTGCCGGGTTTGTGTTGATCATCTGGGCAATATCTTTACGCCCCATCCAAACAATAGCGCGTGTGCTTTCGGTACCGTCGTTCATATGCCAGCGCATCCCCTGAATCTTGACATGGTCATACCCCTCTTTAGTGCCAAGTCCGTTGAAAGCCAAGTTCCATTCCTGAAACCCGAAAACATAATCTGGGTCAAAAACCAACTGCCCCAACGAGAGGAGGTACCGCGGAAAAACGCTGGTTAGCCCTCCTCCTCGTAACGACTTGGCCAGCCAATATTCGCCATGATAAACTACTCGCCCTTGTATTTCCGCTGATATTGGGGAGAGATCGAATCGAGCTTTTGCGGGATCGGCATCGATATAGGGCGGTTTATATTCTGCCGCCCGAGCGCTCAAATGTTCTGCCAATGTCTGTCTTCCGAGATCGATATAGCGCATGGCCTGAAGCTGAACCACCTCTCCACCGACTACACCTTTCAGCCAGAAACCACAATTTTCTATGTCCGTGTGCTCAGGGTCAAAAATAGGTGTCAGTCCGACTCCAGGCCTGACTTCATTGTGTAGACGGCTGAATTCCGAGAAATCACGCCCCAAATGCAGGGACACGCCATATTCAGAAACAATTGTCGCGGCGTCTGTAGCGCTGCTTCCATAATCAAGGTAATTCATAAGTTATATCACCCCTTCACCCGGATCGCTTTCCATCAGAAGTTCTTCTGGCATAGAGTGCCTTTCCGCTTCAGGTAACAATTCAATATTTATTTGGTTGGTGCGTGCAACAACCGACGCAATGACCCACTCACCCGCTCCTCGCCAGACAGGCAACACCAGACGCTGATATGAAACCCAGCATCTTGTTTTATCGTCGGCTTTTGTAATTTGGCATTGGATATGGTCGAAAATGGGCGCTCCAGTGCGGTCCACCACTTCATATGCTGCCCACGTTGAATGTTCAAACGCACCAGGTATAAATCCGTCTGGGTGCACAACGCCAATTGAGTATCTTGCCCGCTCCAGTCCATACCAAGTCGCAAAAGATGAACGCTCACCTATTTCTATCGGCGACCATCCCCCATCTCTTCGGTGAAAGACAGTAAGCCAAGCCTTCATTCCAAGTTCATTTAACTCCGAGTTTCCCAGCCGCCATGCGCGCCATGCGCGATAAATGATTGGAACGCAATTCTTCGCATCCAAATCTCTGAGATTATGTTGTTGGCGCATGAATGCAAACGGGTGCAACCGAGAATCAGGTGTTGATATCCTGCTTCTAAATCTCTCAATGGCG
>JAJFIJ010000149.1 GCA_021775105.1 Rhodospirillales bacterium
TACGCTGCCACGGTCGACCCTTGGATTTGCCGGATTTCAGGATAACCGTTTCACGATCCCCCACCGGTGGGTCGCCGGGGTCGGGAAACCCTGATATCACGTCTGTCGGCAAGGTCAGAACAATTGAGCGGGCCAGATCTGCAACATTTATTCGGCGCCTGTCGGCAAGCCCTGTTACCGCGTCACGAAACCCGCTCGAACAGGGGATCGTATAAGATGTTTTGATCTGGGACTGGTTCACAAACTATCCATAATTCATTGATTTAACTTTATTTTATTGTCGTATATATCTGTGGCTTCATCTACTGCATCCGCGCCTGTTTGTTCTGGGAGCTGTAATCCACATTGCCAATTTCCTTGCAACGTTCCAGCTTTTGAATCGCGACAGCAATAGTCAAATTGGTTAACGCCGCAAAATCAACTACTATTGTTGTTTTTGTGGTAATTTTTCAAGAATTCTTGCTCAGCTTACCGAATTTTAAAAAAGCGCCTTTTAGCACATTGTTTTTCAACAGTTTTTACCGTCAATTTTCTGTTAACCATAAACTTTTGCATATTTATTTACGGGGCCTATTTACCAAACTCTGGGCATCTCATGCATTCACATTAGTTAACATGCCGTGGACCGATGAAATTTCATTGGGGAAACAGCACAAAACCCACAATGGTCTGCATATATCTCCGTCGGTTCAATCGTAGATCGGCACCACATCTGTCAACCGGGGAACTTGCAGGTGAATCATTAGCTTAACGAACTGAATTGACCCCTGGAAATGAGGATTGATCCCGACAGCGGAACAGTTTGGCCACCGACTCATTTCCCTATCGCACTGGTCTTGTTTGCCTAAGGAAGTTGCATGCGATCATCGCATCGACAGAATCAGATATCGGCTTGTCCAGGACGCGCGTTCAAAATCTTGAATGAACGCGTCAAGACTTGTATTCGAGGCTAATATGTCGAACTCGAAACAGTAATTTTGTGTTTATTTTCAATTAGGTGTAAGTATTTAAGAGAATATTCGAAGCGTAACTAGCCACCGACGACTATCGTTTCAATCGCGTCAATTGGTGCCAGCAGCTGTCGGGAAGTTACTCAGATGTTCAATCTCTTCATGAACGATCAGATTATCCCGGCTTGCCCCGTCCAGAGAGACAATGCTGGCGGTCAGGAACCATCCGCCAATGGAAATGGCAACAGCGGCGGCAACTGCTGGCCAGACAACGGTGACTGGCGACATTTCCCGAACGGCATCACTACCGGCAGCAATTTGATCCAGACCGGGCACAAATTGACCATCTGGCATTTTATCCCGTCCGTTCATTTCTGTCATATCTAGGGTCATGACAACGAGATCAGGCCGAAGATGGTCGATCAAACAAATGGTCTCGCTGTCTTTGGCCCCACAATGAAGAAGCGCAGCCCATATTCCGTTCTGCAAAAGATCCACTGTCAGTTCATGCTGATCGACAATGACCAGATCATTTCCCTGGCGTGCCTGATGCAGAAGGCTTCAGGCTGTATCAATATCAATCCCTGGATCAATAACCGCCAGAACTTTTGTCGCCTTGCCCATGCAGGCTTTCCAATCGCATAATGAGTATTTAATTAAGATATGCACCTTATTAGTGTAAAAATCTACTTCTTTATTATGGCGTCAACAGATCCCTCATATACTCAATAACACAAATATCGTAACCACCGTCGCCAGAGCCGCCAGGCTATAGCAAACGGTCATGACCGTTTTATCGGCGCGGATGCCGAAGTCGTGGGCGGTGATGCGGAGGCGGTGAGCGGCGTGCCAGGCGGGCAGGAAGATGGCGAGAAAGACAACACCTTTGCCAATCGGATTCTGCACCACGGCAAGCACGCGTTCATAGCTGAGCGCTTCAGCCGGCAGCAGGCCAAAATTTATGGCAAGACCGGTAATCAGGATCATCACCGGCGTGACGAAGGCGGCGAAGGTGCCGCCGGTGGCGAAAAGGGACCAGATGACTGGTTTGTGTGATCGGGCCATGGCTACACCCTGACCAGATAAAGTGCCAGCGCCGAAACCACGACCCAACCTGCATAGTGAGCACCGATGATGATGATGCCGGGCAACTGGGTCTGGCCGATTTGCATGGGCATGGCTTTTGGCGTGACGTTGAACCATGTCGTCGTGTGATAGAGCGCGAAGGCCAGCGCGAGCAGATGGAAATAGATACTGACCGGCGATTGCAGACTTTCAAGAAAACGGTTCCAGGCGGCGGCTCCTTCAGACAGCCGCACAAGACCGACGACGATGACGGCAGTATAGGCGCCGATCAGGATGCAACTCACTTCGCGTGCCATGTAACGGACATATCGGGGTTGATCGAGCCACCATCCGGAGGTCGATACAGCGCGTATATAGGGTCGGCGGCTCATTTCCCTCTCCCGGGTGTTATCAGGTCCATGAAGTAATCAACGGTGCTGGCAATCTTGGTTTGCTGAATGGCACCCGCCGGGTCGACGTGTTCCGGGCAGACGTCGGAGCAGGCACCAACGAAACTGCATTCCCAGATGCCGGCATTGCTGGCGACCACGTCTTTGCGCACGGTGCGCCCGACATCGCGAGAATCCAGATTATATCGATGCGCCAGCGCCAGCGCCGCCGGGCCGACAAAACTTTCGTCGTGGGCGTACTGCGGGCAGGCGGCGTAACAAAGTGTGCAGTTGATGCAGAGTGTGTATTGCTTGAATTTCTTGAGCTGCGCCGGGGATTGCAGGTAGGACCCGTCTTCGACGGATTTTATCTCGCTCGGAACAAGGTAGGGCTTGACGCTGCCGAGCTTGTTCATGAAATCGTCCATGACAACGACCAGATCGCGCTCGATCGGGAAATTTGCCAAAGGCTCGACCCTGATCTTGTCCGGCAGGTCCCTGAGGAATGATTTGCATGACAATGTCGGCTCGCCATTGATCATCATGCCACAACTGCCACAGACTGCCATGTGACATGACCAGCGATAACTCAGTGTGCGGTCAAGTTCGTCCTTGATGTAGTTAATCGCATCAAGCACCACCCAGTCTTCCTGACACGGTACCCGGTAGGTCTGAAACGCCGGTTCATTGTCTTTTTCCGGATCATAGCGGAGAATTTGCAGATCGATCTGGCGGTCGGTCATTTCTGCTCACCTCCATAAACGCGTTCACCGGGTTGCGAACGGGTGATGACAACGTCGCGATAGTTAATATCCGGGTCGCCGTCAGCCTGATAGTGGGCCAGCGAGTGTTTGAGATAGCGCTCGTCGTCTCGTTCCGTAAAATCAAGTCGCTGGTGAGAGCCGCGCGATTCCTTGCGCTCTTGCGCAGAGACGATCATCGCGCCCGCAACATCGATCATTGCGCCGAGCTCCAGCGCCTGAATGAGGTCGGTGTTATAAACGTTGCTTTTGTCTTCTAGCTCAATATTGGCGTAGCGCGCGCGGATGTCATTCATGACGGTACAGCTTTGACGGAGCGATTCATCGGTGCGGTAAATGCCGGCACCGGCTTCCATCGTCATATTCATTTCGCGGCGCAGACCCGACACGCTCTCGCCACCGCCGACGCTCTGGAACAATCGACCAACACGGTCGCGTGCCATCGTCGCCGCCTCTTGAATAGCTGATTCTTCCGCATGCGCATTTTGTGCCATTGCCGACTTCGCAGCACCCAATCCGGCACGGGCACCAAAAACCAGAAGTTCGGTCAATGAGTTGGAGCCCAGTCGATTGGCACCATTGATGCTGACGCAGGCGCATTCACCCGCAGTGAACAGGCTGTCCAGCGCAGTTTTGGCATCAATGTCGGTATCGATACCGCCCATGGTGTAATGAACCACCGGGCGCACCGGAATGGGGGCATGGACCGGGTCAACGCCAACATAGCTGATCGCGAGATCGCGAACCATCGGCAGACGTTCGTCAATTTTCTTTTCTCCGAGATGGCGAAGATCAAGATGAACAACGTCGCCATGCGGCGTGCTGATTGTGCGGCCCCTCTGTTGTTCGTGCCAGAACGCCTGGCTGAGACGGTCTCGCGGACCAAGCTCCATTGCTTTTTTGCGCGGCCAAGGATCAGGTGGCCCGAGATCGTAGTCCTGCAGATAGCGGTAGTCGTCCTTGTTAACCAGAATTCCCCCTTCACCGCGAGACCCTTCAGTGATCAGGATTCCGGTGCCGGGCAGTCCGGTCGGGTGGTACTGAACAAACTCCATGTCCTTCAGTGCGACCCCGGCACGATAAGCCATCGCCATGCCATCGCCGGTCTTGATGGCACCATTGGTGGTGAACGGAAAGACACGTCCGGCCCCGCCAGTGGCAATAATAACCGATTTGGCCCTGAACAGTCGAAGCTGACCTGAACGCATCTCAATCGCCGCGACACCCGAGCACCGTCCATCAACAACCAGCAGGTCGGTCGAATAAAACTCATCGTAACGTTCTATCGAAGGGTATTTCAGAGAGGTCTGGAACAAGGTGTGCAACATGTGAAAACCGGTTTTGTCGGCGGCATACCACGTCCGCTCGACCTTCATGCCGCCAAACGGGCGAACGGCGACCTTGCCGTCTGCTTCCCGGCTCCACGGGCACCCCCAATGTTCCATTTGGGTTAATTCACGCGGCGCTTCCCTGACGAACAGGTCAACCGCATCCTGATCACACAACCAGTCGCCGCCGGTGACGGTATCGTTGAAATGGTTATCGAGGCTATCCTCATCCTTGGCGACACCAGCGGCCCCGCCCTCGGCGGCAACGGTATGGCTGCGCATGGGATAGACCTTGGACAACAACGCGACCTTGAGATCGGGATTCTCTTCAGCGACAGCAATCGCCGCCCGGAGGCCTGCACCACCAGCGCCGACAATAACAATATCTGTGGTGATTATGTCCATCATTGACGCTCCACCACGACTTTCTGATAGAGACCGCCGAAACAGGTTTCCTTGTGCCATCTATATAAGTCTGCGTCAGCTGCGAAATCCCTGATTTCGCTGGACCACAGACTTTTGGCAAAAGGCTCAAGCGTGTCGAAAACAAGGCTGATGATCCCTTTTATCGGATGCCAGGGACCGGGTTTGTGATAATCAACAAATACGACCTTCCCGCCGGGGGCGAGATTTTCCAGAAGGGCGGCGACAACACGGTGTTTATAGTCATCGGGGATTTCATGGAGCAGAAAAAAGCAGACAATTGCGTCGTACTGACAATTTTTCAGGTACGCCAGATCGTCCTGACGAACATTTACGTGGTCGACGTTTTTCAGTTTTTTGCGGCAGTTTTCGACTTGGACCGGGGACACGTCGACGATATCGAGGTGTCCCTCTGGTCCAATGAATTCGGCCAGTCTGATTGCCAGATCGCCATAAACATCGGACGCCAGAAGAACTTTTGTTGCCGGTTCCAGACTTTCAAAAACGGTTTTCTGTAATCGGCGATTATTTCCCCAGAGGATTGTATCAACAACCCAGTTGTGGTCGAAAATCTTGATGCTTGAAGGCTTAAGATAGGCCCATGTGTAGGTGTCCGACAAATAGGCGGGAATGGGGACATCGCCAACATTGTCCGGTTCGCTGAGAACCTCCGGCATGCGCATCAGTTCAGTCGGCTTCATGACTCGAACGCGCTGGGTCAACTCTTGCTGATTATCACAAATCTGGTCTTGGAAAGGAGTCATGGGACGTACCTGTTCAAGTGGGTAATTGTTTTTCTAACCGTTTTCGGAAACATTTCTCCGCAAAATTCTGTCTAATTCTACCTCCCTGCCCAATATCAGGCCTTAACCATGGTCACAACGGTATCCATCCAGCATTGTTGACCGCTGACCGGTTCCGGGTTGTCGGGTATGATCCAATTGGCATGCGTTCCTCCTGCTTGCCACCATTGATATTGATCATGATGATCATCGTCGAGGGCAAACGGGGCACGCTTTCCGGCAGCGTAACGGCCACCCTCCCAGCGACCGAGATGAGTTGAAATGGCAACCACACCCGGCGCCACGGTCTGTGTCACCATGGCCGTCGCCGAGACCTGACCGATATCGGATTTGATGGTGATTATATCGCCATCGGCGATTCCCCTGACCTTGGCCGTAAGCGGATTTATCCAAACCGGATTGTCGTGATGAATTTCAGACAGCCAGCCCCCGTTACCTGTATTCGAAAGTGCAAGGGCATTGGTTTTGAAAGTTGTCAGCACCAACTGATCTTCCGTCATCCCGGAGTGCTCCGGAACGGCAACATAGGTCGGCAATGCCGCTAACCCTTTGGCGGCGAGAACTGGTGAATACAACTCGAATAATCCCGTTTTATTGATCAATCCTGGCTTGAAGCCGTCAATTACAACCTCTCCGGCAGTTTGTCCGACATATCCCTTCGAGCTACCGGGGGTGTCACGGTAACCGGTTGCCCGCGCCGTAGCTTCATTATCGGCGCCAGCGATTTTCCAGTTCCAGTAAACACCTGTTTTATCATCGCGAATAACGCCATCCGCGTCCAGAAGTTCAGCCGCTACCGGCTGGCGATAAGTGTGATAGGTGGGCAGGGCCTTTTTATCGTGCCAGACACCGCGTTTTTTCATGCCCCTGAAACCGCGTGCCTTTTTCTTGACGACTTTTGTCAGTCTACAGGTCTTATCAACAAATTTTTCAGCTGATTTGAACCCGAGCTTGAACCCCATTCTTTTTGCCAGTTCACAGCAGACATCCTTGAAATCACGGGCTTCGCCCTGAGGGGCGACAAGGGGTTGGCGCAAGGCGTATTCAGGCACCTGTCCCGGCGATACGCCTTCCTCGATATCATAACGTTCCATGTAGGTGGCGTCGGGAAGAATCATATCAGCCAGAGCCGCTGACTCATCATAAAATGGCGTCACGGCGACGGTGAACGGAAGCAGGGATTCATCCTTCAGGATATCGATCATTTCCTGTGAATCGCTATTCGCATAGGCCGGGTTGTGATGATACCACATATAAATGCCCGGTCGCTCGCCGGTGTTTTTGATTTGTCGCAGAACGGAATGCCCGGCACCGAATTCCGGCAATGCTGCCGTGTCGCCAATGTCATCAATAAATGCCAGTTTCCGGGGAGCGGGTTTTTCCTTCGGGCCGGTTGGATAATTCCATTGTGGCGTTACGGCGCGACAACGACCGCCCGGATTGTCGATGTTGCCGGTGATGGCCGCCAGCATCTGGATTGCGCGCTCCATATCGACGCCGTTGTAATGTGCGCCGGCACCACGCGAACTGATGATACAGGCAGGTTTTGCAGTGGCGAACTCCCGGGCGACGGTTTCGATCTGCCGGGCGGGTACGCCGCTAATCTCCGACGCCCATTCGGGCGTGTAGTCGGCAAGGTGTTTTTTCAGGATTGCAATCTTGTCGGCCCGTGTCGCATTGATGTCGTCACTGACGAGACAGTAGTCCAGGAACGCTTCACCTGCGCCACGATACAGATCTTCGTTCATGATGACACCGGCCATGGCGAGGGCGATGGCCAGATCGGTTCCCGGTTTTACAGGAACCCAGGTATCCGAATTGGCGGCGGTGTTGGACAATCTGACGTCAAAGGTCACCATTTTCAGGCGCTTGTCGACCGCGGATTGGGTCAGCCGTTTTGCCAGAGAGACAAAGTTTGTGCTGGCTTCGAGCACGTTTGATCCGAAATTCAGAACGTAGTTGGTATTTTCGAAATCCCAGCTATCGACGGCTCCACCCCAAGTTAGTTCATGAGCGGTCCGGCGCGCACTCTGGTGCTGACAGGTCTGTTTAATAATCGACGCTGTGCCATAGGTCGCGAGAAATACATCGTCGATCAGTTTTTCAGCACTTGCCGGAATCCATCCATGATGGAAAACAACCTTTTCAGGCGTGCCCGCATCGCGGAATTTTTTCAGGCGTGCGCTGAGTTCATCAAGCGCTTCGTCCCATGAGATTTTCTGCCACTGCCCCTGACCGCGCTTGCCGGTTCGTTTGAGCGGGTAGAGAATCCGGTCCGGATCATATACTTTTGCGGTGCCCGACTGGCCTTTCGCACACACCTTGCCCTGATTGCGGATCGAATCGGGCTGACCTTCAATTTTAACAAGCCGATCTTCATCCAGATAACCGAGAATGGCGCAGCGGCTCGGGCATTGCCCGCAGATGCTGGGAATCGCGTTCAATTTGTTGCCACTGAACTGCGAATAACCTTCTCCACCGTTCTTTAATGGCGCGCTTTCTTTTGCCGTGGCTATACGGGCAGGAAGCAGGGGAGTGGCCGCCGCCGCAACACCTAGCGAGAGGAATTTTCTACGATCAACCATGGGTTCCTCCTATTCTTCCTAAAGAGACATCGGGGCTGTGATTTGACCGGCAGCGACAATGGTGTAGCGCAACGCGAAACCGCCAATCAGGATCGCCATCGGCACTGCCACCTCGATCGCTATGTGCGACTTGAATTCCCGGTCATAAACCAGCTTTGGAACGATCTGGAAAAGCTCGATAACAAACGGGATCACAAGTCCAATGATCACGACCAGTCCCCAGAACATCAGGGCAAGCTGACCGCCAGGCAGGATTGATGTCATTGCCAGTCTGACATCCCCAATCGTCAGATGGCCGAACAGCAAAAACAGGAAAACCACCATCATTTCAGCGCCCAGCAACAGGGCATCTGATGAAATCAACATATAGCTGCTGTTTTCAAAATCGGCACGAATTGCCGGATCGTCGCTCTTTCGCCTGAAGAGAACTCCGGCGAGAATGATGCTGGCAACCCCGGAAGAGAGCGCCGACAGCGTGAACAGGGCAGCGAGGATTGGGGAGTTCCATAGAGGTCTGGCGGGCATCGCGCCGAGCATGATGCCAGTATAAATCGCAACTCCGATACCCAGCGGCACACATATCCATGCCAGCGCCCGTCTGATCGGGGACAGCCGGTCACCGGGCGCCGCCGAAGGCGGCAGAAATGTCATCGCATAAAGCACGCTAAGGGTTATGAAGACATTCAAAAACCACGAACCAATTGACATTGGTGACAGGTTGATGAGATGGAACAGGTTGAGAGCACGGAAGGGCTGCCCCAGTTCAAATACAATCAGGAATGTGCCCAGCATCACCGGGAAGGGGCCGATCAAGGCTCCGTAACGCGCGACAGCGAAGCGGGAAGCGCCAAACCCGCCCTTGCGCAACAACACGGACCCGCTAACAACAACGGCACCCGCACCCGCTCCGGCCAGGAAAAAATAGGCGATGACCGGTAAACCCCATGTGAGTTCGTGCATGACTACCTTCTCTCTTTTTCCTTGCGATGGGTGATGACGCGAACGTCATACCCGCCGGTTTCGTTTTCGTGTTGGTCAGAATGATCGGCACCAATGTAATAAACATTGGGTTCGGTTCCCTTGCCCGGTCGCAGCACGGTGGTCGGGTTGAGCGCAATCTGGCGAGATATTTCGCTGTCCGGATCATTGATATCACCAAAAATACGCGCTCCGCCGATGCACGAATTTACACAAGACGGATCAAGCCCCTTTGAAACCCGATGGATACAGAAATCACATTTTTCAGCGAACCCGGTAACCGGATTAAGAAACCGCGCATCATAAGGGCAGGCCAGAATACAATATTTGCAGCCGATGCACTGGCCGCTGTCGACGACGACAATGCCATCCTGCTCGCGTTTGTAAGTGGCTCCAGTCGGGCAAACATCGACGCACTGGGGCTGACTGCAATGATTGCACAATCTCGGTAGAAAGTTTCGAGAGACGTTTGGATAGGACCCTTTCTCGGTATATTCGACCCAGGACCGGGTGACCCCAAGCGGTACGTCAAATTCGGATTTACAGGAAACGCTGCACGTATGGCAGCCGATGCACCGTCTGGTGTCTATGAGCATGCCATATTGTTTCTGACGCGAACTTTGGCTTTCCGGAACTGTTTCTGCACCGGCCAGAACAGCCGTCGCGGAGGCAACCGAAGCGGCAGCCGCGCCACCGACGAGCTTCTGGACGAATTCCCTGCGATTCGTAACCGGTTTGTCTTTGTTGCTCATAGCGGGCTCCTAAACGATAGGGTCCAAATCGAATTCATGCTCATTGTTTTGCCGAGCCAATGACCGGCGTGGATTTCTTGAAGGCGTTTTTACGGGCATCCACCGGACGGTGGACAAGGTTGTTATGGCATTCGATGCAGGTCTTCTGTTCTTTCAAGGCCAGCTTGTGGGCATTGACGCCACGGTCACGGGTGAACTTGATCTCGGATTCGATGTGGCAGGTCCGGCAGGTATTGCCATCATATTCATACATCCGGTCACGCACCCGATAAGCGGTCGCAGCACGCGGCGGGATCCAGTCGCCCGCCCGCTCGGCGTCGCGGTCACGTAAATGTCCAAACAGATCCGTGAAGCTCAGGAAATGCGTATAGGCATAAGTTGCATTCCACCAGCCTTCCGGAAGATGGCAATCGACACATGTTGCCTGCGTTCCTTTTTGTTCATGTTCGCGCTGATGTGGCTTGCTTGCTGTCAGCCGCTCGTCCGGATTGAATTCCCAAGGAAGGTGGCAGTAATTACAAACGGCGTCCTGGGCAACAAATTGGCGGGTGACTGGTTCGTAGGCGAAAATCCAGGCGATAATCAGGACAACAACGACGCCGATGGCAATGTTGATGGCGCGTCGGTATTCCAGAAGTTTGAAAAAAATTTCCACGTTAGCCCCCTATCGCCCAAATCAGGATAACCGTCAGTTTGGTGGGCAAGGTTGTGCCCGGCTGGTTTGCAAAGCCGGGCACGTCCTCAGTTGTCGACCACACTCAGTTGAGCTTGGTCGCTTCGATATCGGCCTTGGCACCGAACCCGATGGTATACGGGAACGATACATGGTGGCCGCGGGTCGTGATGTTGTCGTCGTGGGTTGCGAAACCAAAGCTGTAGACGCCGCCTTCTTTCAGGGTTTTGTCGTCAGGGTTGGTCAAGCCCAACTTGCGTGCCCAAACCACTGTCCACATGCCGTCTTTCCAGACACCTTTGGAGCGGTTGTTGTCGGCAGCTGAGCCTTTGGAATCTTCGCGGCTGACCAAATATTTCGGGATCAGATCGCCTTCTTTCCAATCGGCGTTCGGGTCAAACGGAACAGCGTTTGTTTCGCGGATCAGGGTTGTTTCCATCTTGCGAATGTCTTCAATCCTGAGTGCTTTTTTGCCGACTTTCTTTTCGTCGAACATATACTTCGGCGTATGGGTTTTCTTGTTGCTGTTCGAACTGAACGGGTTTTTGCCGGCGTCGCTGTTGCGATATTCAAGAACATAGAAATCATCCGACATGCCAACCGGGTTGGAGCGGTGTCCGCGCCATTGCATCAGGTCGAGAAAACCACCAGCTGCTTTGATTTTGGCAATTTCTTCACGCGTTTTACCCTTGTCCCATGACGCTTCTTCATCTGTCCGCGTTGACGGAAGGTACTTACGCACGTCTTTTTTCTTCAGACGCTTGAACAATTGATTGGCTTTGACTTCGGCGGTTTCCGGACGATCAGGATTGTCGCGTTGGCCGTCATGGCAGGTCAGCCAGCAGCCTTGAGCGGCAAAGTTCGGAACCTTGCCGTCGTCGATCATCATCGACATGCGGTCTTCGTAGATACCCGGCTGTTCACCGTCCTGAACAACAGCATCAAGCTTCGGATAGCCAAACGCTTTCCATTCTTTGCCATTATACCGGTAGTAAGGATGGGCCGTGCCGGCATAGTCGTTCAGGGTTTTCCACTGGAAACGGAAATAGGCGTCGTCCTTGTCATAGGCGACCTGGAATTTAAGGTTGATCAAACCGTTTTTACCTTCGACAGGCATCGACTCAAGATCGTGCCCGCCAACCAGTTTTTTGCCGATTTCTTCTTCTTCGCCTTTGTGGCAGGCAACACAGGCCTGACCTTCCTTGGTCTGCATATCAGCCCGTTTGTGGGCGGGGCTGCGTAGCCACTGATATGTCGCTTGACCCGGCCAGAACAGCTTGATCGTTTTGGTCGGAACTTTGGACCAGTCAACGGCTGCCGGATCGCCCGCAAATGCGGGGCCGGTTATAAAGGCGGCTACGCCCAGTAGTAGTGCAATGCGTTTCATGATATTCTCCAATCCAGGATCCAAATTCATTTATAGGAGAGCAAATTTTCAATTAATATTCTTTGACCTGTGTCAAGAAATGAGAATTGACTTTGATTTCTCCCAATTCAGTAACTCAACGTGGCTTCTCACGACTCATCAGTTACAAGCGCAATCATCGTGCCAGAGCTGGAACGCGTGCAAAATTGAGGGTATTGGTCGTAAAAGAGGGAAAGGGAAGGCAGGTGGGTGTCGCTAAAACACGACACCTGTCACGTTCTTATGACAATCCCCAACGCTTCATGCGGACATACAGGTTTTGCCGCGGGATGCCGCTCAGGCGGGCAGCTTCCGATACATTGCCTTCAGCTTTTTCAAGCAGGCGCGTCAGATAATCGCGCTCGAACAACTCGCGTTCTTTCTGATAGGAAATCACGGCTCCATCTGTCCTGTCTTCATCGATCAGGTCTTCGGAAATGTCATCAAGATCGGCGGAGCTGACCGGCCCGCCGGCATGAAGCGCGACGGCCCGTTCGATGGTGTGTTGTAGTTGGCGGACGTTTCCAGGCCAGGGGTATCGTTCAAGAAGATATAGAGCTTCCGGCGTCAGGGGGCCCACATTCTTGTCGAACTTGGCATTAAAATGCTCAAGAAAATGCACTGCGAGGGGAATGATATCTTCGACCCGTTCGCGGAGCGGCAGAATATCAAGGGCCACGACATTGATCCGGTAATAAAGGTCTTCCCGGAAATTGCCCGCCTTGACTTCATCCGCGAGTCGCTGGTTGGTCGCGCAAATCAGCCTGAAATCGCTTGAGCAGACCCGGGCACTGCCAAGCGGGGTGAAGGTATGTTCTTGCAACACACGCAACAGGCTGCTTTGCAGTTTGGGGCTCATATCCGTGATTTCGTCAAGAAACAGGATGCCGCCATCGGCTTCCTCGAAATAGCCGGGGGTCGATTTGACAGCGCCGGTAAAGGCACCTTTTTCATAACCGAATAACGTACTTTCCAATAGCTGTTCAGACAGTGCGCCGCAGTTGACTTCAAGCATACGACCACTGGTTCGGGTGCTCTGGGCATAAATGCTTCTTGCCGCCAACTCCTTGCCGGTGCCGCTTTCACCTTCGATAAGTACGGTGACATCAAGCGGTGCCACCTGCCTTATTTTCTTTTGCAAAGCAATCATCGCTGGCGATTGCCCAATATGTATGGGGGCGCTGTTGTCACCGTCGAGAGACCGGCGCAGGTCATTGATTTCCCGGTAGGCACGATCCAGTTCGAGCGCCTTCTCAACCACCGCTTCCAGCTCTTCGATGTTATCGAAAGGTTTGGTCAGATAATCAAACAGGCCTTCACGAACGGCGCGAACAGCATCCTGGACATCCGCGTAACCGGTGATCAGTATCGCCATCTGCTGTGGCCGGTCTGATCGCATTTCACGCAGCAAATCGAGACCGTTTCCGTCGGGCAATCGCTGATCCATGATAATCAGGTTGAAATCAGTCGCCGCAAACAAGCGCCGGGCCTCAGCGGCGTCTTCGGCGAACTGGGTTTCCGCAGGGGAACTCCGGAACACCCCCTCAAGAAATGTCCGGGTATACTTGTCATCATCAACAATCAGTATTTTTTGTGCCATTGCGGCCTCTCGCGCGCTCATTCATTGATCTCCGTAGCAGGTAACCACAGTGCAAAAAGTGCGCCACCTTTTTTAGCATTGGAGGCGGTAATCAGACCCTCGTGAAGGATTGCCACATGCTGAACGACCGGCAAGCCCAATCCTGTACCTTCGGCATGGGTGGTAAAGAAGGGGGTGAAAATCTTGTCGATAAGATCTTCGGTCAGACCGGAACCCTGGTCGCAAACCGTCAAGCGCCAGCCAGGCGTGTGATCGTGCGGTTGGTCGGTCGGCTCAAGGCCGATGGTGATTGTCCCGTCGGGTGAACTTGCCTGTGCCGCGTTGGTGAGAAGATTAAACAAGGCATGTCGGATCAGAACCGGATCGACATCAAGGATCGGGGCAATCTCTGGAAGTTCACAGATTATTTTGTGTGGGTGATCAACGCTGTCGTGCAACAGGGTCACCGTCTCGTCGATCAAGGTGTTCATATCTGTGGGCTTGCGGTCAAAACAGGAAATTTTGGTGAACTCAAGCATTCGCCTGACGAAAGCGTGGCAGTCCTTGCCAGCCTTGCCAATTTCATCAAGCAGTTCTTTGGTGCGCTCCGGGTCCTGGACTTCACGGCCAGCCAACTGCGCCATGTTGACGACACCAACCAGAGGATTGTTGAGCTGGTGAGCGATTTCGCCGATCATCAAACCCATGGCCGACAATTTCTCGACCTGCATGACCTTCTGTTGTTCGCTGTCCATTCGTGAGAGTTGCAACTCAATCTCGCGCTGGTGTCTGTAATCGTGTTCGACCTTGCCGAGGATGACATAGAAAATTACAAACACGATGCCGCCGACCAGAACGGAAATGATGGCCGTCAGAGTGATCGCGTTGCGATAACCGGCCTGTGCACCGGTAATGTCCCTGACAACAATAAAGTCACCGACTTCGCGCCCGGAAATATCGTTGAGCGGCAGGAACGTAACGTAGAGATCCCTGCCGTCTTCGACCGCTTGCAGGGGGCCTTTGTAGGAATGGTCGCCGCGTTCCAGAATTGTCGCCAGAGCATCCGGAATTTTTTCCATCGCCCGACCGACGACAAGGGTATTGCCAAAGCGTGGCCAGTCGTCTTTATGGCCAAGCATTTTTTTACCTGCTTCCCATTGTTTGAGGCCCAGAAACCGTTCATAAACCAGAACCAGCAGGTCGGCTCCAAGAATTCGATGTACCTCATTGGTGATGTGATCGATCTCTTCACCCAGTTCGAGAAACCCGATCAGAGTTTCACCGTCATACCAGGGTAGGACGACGCGTAATGTAAACGTCCCAAGCGGACCGAGTTCGATACCACGGGCGGGTACGCGTGCTTCGGCGGCGCGCAAAGTGGTAATGCGGTCAATGGTATCGCCATATTCGTCGGGCTTGTGGACGCGCAGGAAATTCACACGGTTGGCATCACTGAAATAGAAATGCGAAACACGATTGTTTTTGCGGAGATTGTTGAACAGTGGCCACGCCTGTTTCAGCAACACGGCACGATTTCCACTTATATAGGCCTTTTTGATACTCTCGCTGCGCGCAATTACGGTCAGGGCTGCCTGCATCATGGCGGCGTCATTCTCCAGGCCCTGACGAAACAGTCTCTCAACGGAAGCGGCGCTTTCCGCCAGATTTTTCTCGTGTTCGCGGCCTTCGAACAAATAGGCCGCGACCAGAAAAGCGCCAACAACAAACAGTATCACCAGCGTGAAGGGATAGAGAATACGGGCTCTGACCCGGTCTCTGCTTTGCCCGCCAATAAATTCTGTCACCGTCATCACGTTTTGCCCGGATATGGATTGTCCTTGCACCCGTTGCCGAGCGTATTGTTGAACAAACATATCAGTAAGAACAATTCAACACCGCCCCCTAATTTCAAATTAGCGGCATCCTGTCTGGAGCTGGAAAGTGACGGGTTCCTGATTGCTTTGGCCTAGTCGCAGCCCAGTTCTTTCCCGAATCGTCAGAGCAAATTTTTTCAACACTGAATCAGATGCCCCGACTGATAGCCCTCAGACCATTACCCGTTTTACACAACCAAATTCGAGGAAGTTTCTCTGAACTTCATTAGTTTGGTCATGATCATCAGCCGAGCGCTATAAATTTTGATGACCCCCCGGACATATTGGAATGCCGTCATTTCTTTGGAACAGGAGCGGAATCAATCCTGACCGACCTAAATCACAATTTCTCTCAGGTCGGGCTCTGATGTGGCGTGGCTTTTCGATTGACCAGCCCCCCTGAACCATTCAACCAAAGTCATGATCCCCCATAGTTCATAACCAAGTTGTTCATTCCCCGATAAGTGACGGTTTTTTGCCCGCAATACAGCTTTTTCATCCAGGAATGGTATGGCCGCCAATGTTTCGGAGCAAAGCAACTGCTCAAGGACATCACGCATTTCCGTGCGCAACCACTGATGAACCGGGATGCTGAAACCTTGCTTTTTAGCCTGACCAATTTTGCTGCCAAATTTTTCCTGGACGATATGACGCAGAATTCGTTTTGATGTTCCCGTCATTCCCAATTTCAGGCGATCAGGAAGCGAAAGGCCAAAATCAGCAACTCCCGGCATCAGGAATGGAGCCCTCGTCTCCAACCCATGAGCCATCGTCATACGGTCGACTTTACTTAAGATGTCATTGGGCAGGTAATCATTTGCGTCGCCTATCTGGTGGCCTAACAAACCGGAGACGGCTCCAGAGTACCGCCCTGCCGCAATGGATAAAAGTATATCGTCATCATGAAGCTCCTGACTGGCATCTGGAGAGATCAGATTCAGGGCATCATCTGGCAACCAGCTTCCATTCCATGTCAGGTGTGCCTGCGAAGGTGGCAATCCGCATGCCCGCAAAAACCGTTGCATTTTGTATGTCGTCGTTACCTTGCCATCACTTGAAGGAAGCAACCGGCCAACGCCCCTTCCCGTTTGCAGGATCCAGCCTGGAAATATCTGATACAAAATCTGATATAGCTTGGAGGCCTGATAAGTCAGGTATCCGGCAAAAATCTCATCTCCACCGTCGCCAGTAATCGCCACCTTGAAATCTCGGGCGACCTCTTTGCCAAGCCACCATACGGCGACGGATGAGGAATCCGCGAGCGGGTCATCAGCATGGTGGACAATATCGGAAAAATCGTCGTAATCCGGAACTTTGGCAACGGCCCGGCGCATTTCAATACCCAGCTTATCGGCTACAAATTTGGCGTTTTCCCATTCACTGAAACCTGTCGCCTCAAAATCCAGACAATAGGCAGTTTGGATTTTCCCCTGACGTACGGCGCTTTCCGCAATCAATGACGAATCAATACCGCCAGACAACAATAGAGTTACCGGCACATCGCTTCGCAGGGAAATGCGGACAGCCTGATCCAGACGGTTTTGCAGCGCTTCTATCGCATCGTGAATATTTGACGGCACCTGAACTTGACGCACGGCGTCTTCTGTACGCCAGTAATATCCCGTGTTCATCAAACCCTCTGCATTGTATAAACGCCAACTGCCTGGTTCGAGCTTTTTTATGTTATTGATTAATGTCGTTGTGCCGGGGACATAATTGAGGGTCAGGTATTTGCAGAGACTAGAAATATCAATGTCCCTTGGTACATCATCAAGCTTAAAAAGTGCTTTCAATTCAGAACCAAAGGTCACACCGGTTTTAGGATCTTCCCAGTAGAACATTGGTTTTTCACCAAACCGGTCACGAACAAGAACTAAGGATTTGGAGGTACGATCGAAAATTCCAAAGGCAAACATTCCGTTCAGGCGCGCAAAAGCATCCGTGCCCCAGTTCCGATAGGCTTCCAAAATCACCTCGGTATCCGATGACGTTTGAAATACGGCCCCCTTCGCACGCAACTCGTCACGCAGTTCTATGTAATTATATATTTCGCCATTGAAGATGATGACATATCGCCCATCGTGACTCACCAGTGGCTGCTCACCATCGATTAGATCAATAATTGAAAGACGCCGATGCCCCAAAAAAATCGGACCTTCGTGCCAATAAGCACCACCGTCAGGCCCACGGTGCACAAGGCTGTGCGTTGCGATTTTTAACTGAGCCAAATTCCCGGTAGGGGAAGACGCCGAATATCGTCCGAATATCCCACACATTAACTTATCCTGAATATTCCCTAGAGAATTGGTATTTTCACCACGGATTTACCTGTCATGGGGCCCATTCTCGTGCCAAACGTGCCTGACATGATACCGGGTTTTGTCCTTGTCGGCGTAATAAAGCCGGATCAGCATTTCCATCAGGATTCCAGCCAGAATAGTTTGTAATGAACTGAGAAACAGGATTGTCGCCAGTGTAAACCATCCGCTATGCGCACGCACGACGGGTATTCCTTCAATGAACCACATACCCAAAAGAACAGTCGAAATAAGCATGCTGATCGACAACATAATAAGCCCAAGCCAGCCAAAGAGGCGAATGGGCCGGTCAAGAAACCGGGTGAAAAAGAACAGAAATGACATGTCAAAGAAAACGTCAAATGTTCGTCCTATTCCATAATTTGAATTCCCTTGGGGACGCTCGATATTCTTGATCGGCAGCTCGGTTATTTTTGCGCCGACCTCACTGGCAAATATGGGAATAAACCGGTGGTTCTCCCCCAGCAGCAACACGTCTCCAATAATCTCGCTCCGATAAGCCCGAAATGTCGTGCCGATATCATGAATAGGAAGCTTGGAGATTTTTCGGAGAATTTTATTGGCCACTAATGACGGCCACCGTCGCATGATTCCCTCCTGACGATCAACACGCCAACCGCAAACCACGTCCCAGCCTTCATTGATTTTCTCGAGAAACATCGGAATTTCCTCGGGAAAATGTTGAAGATCCGAATCCAGCGTTATCACGATTTCCCCCTCTGCGAAGTCAATGCCCGCTTGCAGGGCTGAGGTCTGACCAACATTTCTTCGCAGCTCGAGCACCTTCACAATTGGGTGTTTCTGCGCCAGGCCCTTGATGATCGCCAGGCTCTCATCCCGGCTTCCATCATCTACAAGCAACACTTCAAATCGCCATTTTGCAGAAACTTCTTCGGCAACCTTCATGACTCTTTGACAAAATTCTTCAATGACATCGGCTTCGTTGTATACAGGTGAAATCACGCTGACCAAAGGACGCTCCTCAATGCGCCCCGCTGACGCACTATCTTTAGCCCGCATATCTCAATTCTCCGATTTTGGCCTGAGTTGTTGACCCGCAAACCCTGCCATGACTGACTGGTCAGCACACCCTCAAATAGCCCGTTGATTTAATATAAAACTTATCGACCTGCGGCGCGGCAAACAAGATGAAATCAAGTGCGGGCGAAATACTCATTTCAAATGCGCCAGCCTAAAGTTGCTCCCGATTTTATGAAACAATCTAACTCACCATCGAACGGTCGCGACCATTCCTGAAACGACGCGCTGCTCCTTGGCCGAAACAGGTGACAAGCCAGGGAAATATGGGATAGTTTGATTCCTGGTGAGCTATGGGTTTTCCGGCTGCCATAATTCAGGCCTCGACACCGTCAACAGGTCATTTTTTCCACAGGTCAATATACTCATCCTTTAAATTCTGGCGCGACCTGAATAATCAGGCCAACTCAAATGGAGCGGCGTACAATGCGGAACGTGGGAACGACATCTCTGGTTTCTCTATTTTTGATCCTCGCATTAAGTGCCGCATTTCTGCGCGGTGGGTTTCTGACGACACTGGAGACCGGTGGAAATATAGAAATAGATTTCTTCAGTTTCGGTGGATGTTCTGGCGAGATCCGTCCCTGTGAGCGAATACTGGGACATGCCGTTATGGTCGCAGTTCAGCAGGTTGTAAAACTGGCCAATGTGTTTTCATTTATCGACCCGGCAACCTCTCCTGGTTTCATTGATCATGGGTGGGGAATTATGAAGGGTAAAAAAATAGAGCATCCGGGGATCATTGATTATCAGAATGTGATCCCCTTAATATCCGGAATTACATTTGTCGTTCTGTGTCTCTGCCCCATATTGTTTTTGTCCTTCCGGTCGGTTCAGGGAGATATCACGAGAGCGCTGTTTATTGTTGTCGCTTTGTCTCCCCTACTGGGATGGAACCCAATGGTGATCAGCAGCTTTTTTCATTTTATGATGACGTTTGTTGACTGGCCAATTTCCTATTATCACTTTCAACGTTATCTGGCACCATGGGATTTTTTCTCGACATGTCTCCTCGTTATTGCAATTTGGCTGATCTCCACACGAAAGACTGACCAGCGCCGGGTGGTCATTATGGCAACCATAGCAGGACAGTTAACATTCGAATTTCTGGGCTTCCTGTTTGGGGTAGCATTGTTTGTCATCACCCTCATTGATCCGATCGAGGCCAACCTCAAGCGCCGGTTTAGAAACGCAATCTCAAAACTCACGCTGGTTGGTACGGTTTCCGTATTAAGTGTGAGCATCACAATTGGAATTTCTTATCTCACAGGGGAATATTTCGTACTGAGCCCGTCTTTGGAAAATCCCGGACTGTCGACGGCGCAGCGTGCGGTGCATTGGGTAAATCTTCAGAATACTATGCTGATTTATAAACACATCATTTCAGATTTTATAACTATAACCGCCGTGCCGGTGATCGGTGGGGCCGTTTTTGGGGGTCTGGCGTCTTTGCCTTTTATCAGAGGCGAGAATTTTGCCGCCGAGAAAGCGTTTCGTGATGCTTTGGCCGGTTTCGGATTATCGGTTGGTTATACGCTTGTGTTTATATTGGGAATGTTATTCGCCGGATATCCGGCTGAGATGGGTCGCCAGTTTGCTGGCCTTGGTGTAATTCTGGCAATTACCGCGTTTCGCGCAACCCAGTTCTGGATACAGCGGAACCGCCATCAGATAGCGGAAAACCCTTGAAAGAAAATGGTGCCGCCTGGGTGACTTGAACACCCGACCCCCGCATTACGAATGCACAATATATGAGTAAAAACTGTTATTAATCAATGAGTTATTCGGTCGCTGTCGCAAGAAAATCCCGATTAAACCCGCAGAAGATCGAATAAGGCGGAATAAGAGGGGCACGAATTGGTCACGGTGGTAAATCTAAATTGGTATCTATTTTTGTTTGATCATTAACTTTTTCAAAAGGGAAAGATCAAATTGTATATTTCCTGAGTCGTTTAGCGAATATCTAAGTAATTCAACATCAAGGGATACCAGGACCTCCTCTAATTGCTGGTCCAGAGTGGCGGGAAAAACAACTACGCGCTGGAAATCGTGATCTGCCAACTCTTCATAAACAAATACTTGACCAAGTGCACAATACAAATGAGTCATATCTAAGCGCGTTTTAATTTCGAAAAGTAGAGATGGGTAATCTGGCCTGAATGCCATTAGATCAGGGCCGAGTCGCCTCTTGTTGTAACGATTGTCAACTTCATATCCCTTGGCTTCGAGATATTCGGCCAATTCATTGACCACCTTCCCATGGTTCCGCTTGAATACTCTTCCTTTCGTACCCGCCCTGAAGCTTGAACCATGAACTTCTTGATTAAATCTCCTTTCGGAATTTTTTAATACCGTCTCTAAGTGACTACCAGAACTGATGTCCGCCCAATACGTCCTGATTTCATCACACGCATGAACAAACTTTGACAGATTGCGGATAAGTCGTATTCCATCACCGTCAAGACATGCGACTTTATGATACCCGACAGTCTTTCCGTTACTAAAGCTAACGTCCGTCCTTTCTTTTATGTAAAATTGATCAAACATATCTTGAGAGATTCGAACATCACGCGGATGCAATCTGCCTTGATGCATAAGCCAGCGATTACCATTACCGTCCCTGGCAATTAAACCTTGAACATTAGTGTTTATTCCGCTGGTAGCAGGATTGATTTCAACAATCATATTTTGCCGGTGGTTTTTGTTAATTATACCGAAGGGTATCCAGTATCTTGTCGGGAATGAAGGTTTACCTAGGCAGCCCCAACATGAGTATTTTTCGTGCCAGTAGATATTTCCATCCATCCCCGCCTTCTTTTTAGCGCCGACGCAGAAATGATGCTCTAAATCCTTCAGGGCAGTTTTTATTTCAGATTTTTCCTCTAGAGCTTGAAATGTCTTAACCATAGCTCACACCTTTTAGCGGTTTAAACTGCGACAAATATTGATTTACGGGGCATGCCCACGCCGTGTGAAAAAAATGGGTGTCGGAGCACTACAGCCTCACCCCACCGGTGCATCATTCACAAAGATATCGATAAACCGCATGATCTTGTCGAGGGCACGTTGAGCTAGTTTTTTACGCTCCAAGATTTTTGGTTTGGTCTGCATGGCGGCGACGACATCGTCTGTTATGGGAATGTGACCGGAAAACAGATGGCTGGAGATAAGTTGTTCGACCTTATCAGTTTCAAGAGCTTCTTCATTGCAAATCTCGGCAAAGGCCGCGCGTTTTTCCGAATTCCAGAATTCACCAAAGGCTTCGCCCACATCATCTCCCTTTTTGATATTGGGCATGTTTTCCACGATGAATTTTTCGATCAGTTCGCGCTTGCTGCGCAGTTCAGCATCTCCGCTGATCAGATCGAGGATCGCTTTGCGTTGACTTTCGCGCTCTTCGGCACTGGCGGACGTTAGCTTGCCAAGTAGCTCGATGATATATGAAACGTTGATTTCGTCCCGGTGGATAAGCTCCAGCTCAAAATCCACATCGTCCAGAATGGACACTTTTTCACGCTGGTTATTGCTTCTGACCTTGTCGAACAGATCGAGGTATTTACTCAGATAATCAGCGAACATCTGTTCTGACATATCCAGATCATCAAAGGTGAAGTCACTGAACGTCACCAACACGTTTTTAAGGCGCAACAGCTCCCTGAACGCCTTGATAAACGTAAATTCATCTTCTTCCGTGACCAGTTCATCAACACTTTGCACCGTCGGCACGATCATAAGTAACCGTTGGCAAGTGTCATTGAATTGCCGCACATAATCCTCATAAGGGGCCATGATAATGGTGTCTTTGGCCTCTTTGTTGGCGAACAAGGTTATGGCCTTGTCGGTGGCGTCCTTGAGGTTGCGGAAACAGACAATATTACCCTGAGATTTTTGTTCTCCAAGAATGCGATTGGTGCGGGAATAAGCTTGGATCAGACCGTGCAGTTTAAGGTTCTTGTCCACATAGAGGGTGTTGAGCGTCTTACTATCAAAACCCGTCAGGAACATGTTGACCACCAGCAAAATATCAATCTTGCGCTCTTTGACCTTCTTGGCGATATCGTTGAAGTAGTTGTAATAGGACTGACTATCTTTGGTCGAAAACCGGGTGCCGAACATGGCGTTATATTCGGTAATATAACCTTCCAGAACATCACGGCTGTGTTGGTTGATTGGCGCAGCATCAATGTCGAGATTGTCTTCCTCAATTATGCCATCAGCATCTATAGCATCCTCGTTAGCGTTAAAGCTAAAGATGGTGGCAATTTTCAAATTATGATGTCCAGCCTCTTTCTTTGCCTTGAACAATTCATAATACTTGATCAGAACATCCACTCGGCTGACGCAAAACATTGCCGTAAATTCGCGGTTGTGAGTCTTGCGGTTATGATTGGCGATAATGTAATCGGTAATAGGGCCAAGCCGCTGCTGAGATTCCATCAACTCTTTAATGTCGATGGCCTCAACTTCGATATCAGAATAGGTGTTCGTGCCCTCTTTTTCTTTATACCGACCCACATATTCCACGGAAAACTTGAGAACGTTCTCGTCACGGATGGCATCGGTAATCACGTATTTATGCAAACAGTCCCCGAACAAATCTTTGGTGGTTCGCCAGCCGTGCTGGTTTCGTGAAATGTTTTCCGCAAAAATTGGTGTTCCGGTAAATCCAAACAATTGGTATCGCTGGAAGTACTCGGTAATCCGTTTGTGGGTGTCGCCAAACTGGCTGCGATGGCACTCATCGAAAATAAATACGATCCGCTTGTTTTTAAGCGGCTCCATCTGTTTTTGATATCGCGTCTTGCTGATTGCCGTGTTCAATTTTTGAATGGTCGTCACAATCAACCGGGTATCGTCACTTAATTGCTTTACCAGTGCCTTTGTGTTGCTGGTGCCGTCGACGCTGCCTTTTGAGAAGGCGTTGAATTCCTTGTTTGTCTGGTAATCAAGATCACGCCGGTCCACGACAAAGATAATCTTGTGGACCTTGGGGTACATCATGAGTATTTGCGCCGTCTTGAAGGACGTGAGCGTCTTGCCTGAGCCCGTTGTGTGCCAGACATAACCGTTGCCGCCACCGTGCTTGACCTTATCGACAATGGCTTCGGTGGCGTAATACTGATAGGGGCGCAAAACCATTAATACTTTGTCGGTTTCGTTCAGAACCGTAAAGCGGGCGATCATTTTCGATACGTGGCATTTCTCCAGAAATACCTTTGCAAACTGGTCCAGCTGGTTAATGGCGTTGTTCTCGATATCCGCCCAGAAGAATGTTTGCTTGAAGGTCTGTTTGCGGTTATTGGCGTAGTATTTTGTATTCACCCCGTTGCTGATGACAAAAAGCTGCACGTACTGAAAAAGTCCGGAGCCGGACCAGAAACTATGTTTTTGATAGCGGTTGATCTGATTGAAAGCCTCTTTCATATCGAGGCCTCGGCGTTTCAATTCGATTTGCACTAACGGCAGACCGTTAATCAGCAAGGTAACGTCATAACGGTTTTTGTAACGTCCCTCCATGCTGACCTGTTGAACGACCTGATACTGATTCTGGCACCACTCGTTCTGATCCATAAACTCGATGTAGCTGGACGATCCATCATCACGTCTCAAATGCATCTTGTCGCGCAGGATTTTTGCCCGTTCGAACACATTGCCCTTGTCCAAATGCAGTCTGATTTTTTCAAACTCGCTATCGCTAAAGTTTCCCCCGTTGTGGGCTTCAAGCCGGAGTTTCAGGTTTGCCAGCAAGGCGGTCTCATCACTGAGAACAACGTGGTCATATCCAAGGGTGGTCAATTGCGCGACAAGGCTGTCCTCAAGCGCTTGTTCGCTCTGTCGGGGCGGTTGCTGTGATTGGCGGGCGCGAGTGGCTTCGCCATGCTTTGTTACATTGTAGAATTCAATGCCCACGCGTTTGATGTGGTCTATAAAATCGAGATTGTCGATGTGGTCATAGATTGACAGATCAAATTCGTAGGGCAGATTGAGTTCGTCCAATTGGGTGCTGATGGCGAACATCGTTTGCAGATCAATAGACGGGCCTTTCAGGGTCAGGTCAATATCTGACCCGGTCCTAAATGTTCCCTTGGCACGCGAGCCGTACAACACAACTTTTTCGATTTGAATGAAGCCAGCGAATACCTGGTGGATGTGTTGGATGGTATCTTTGCTGAGGCCAAATTTCATCGATTAGCTATCCAACAATGATTTCAACTTTTCACGTAAGGAAATAAAGGCATCGTAATATTTATCTTCGATAGCGCCGACAATAATTTGTGTCGTTTCTTCGTTGTACGTGTGAGAAGTCAAATTACGAGAATCGATCATATCCATCCATGTCGTGCCGTCCTCTTCACGATCTCCGAGCAACCCGGCCTTGAAGGCCTCCCGTGACGTATCTTTAGAACCATACAGATTTCCTGTCCCGCGCAGCTCCAGAAAATCCTTTAAGGTCTTCCACGCCAGCTCATGGTTGTATTCAAACGCCTGAATCAAGCCTTGCTCTTCCAGTTCATTCAGCTCTTCACGATCCATGAACTTGGTCAATTGATCCAGCGCCCGACAGTAGTTCTGAAAGCGTTGTTTCCATCTGACATCATCTTCAGACATCACACATCCTTTTTTACAGAGCAACCCATACTGTTCATCACACAAACATCTGTTGCAACAGCCCTTTTTTAAAGACTTCGGCTTGTTTGAATTGATTGTTAACGGCTGCAATTTTTGCGTCGATAGACGTTAGAAAATCAGCGATTTTTTTTTGTTCGTCGAGGTGAGGTAGAAGTAATTTCAGCCTTTTTAGATGCTGAGCATATATATGCACCACAGAAATACCTTGCGATAATCGAGCTATGTCATACTTGCTATTGTTGTTTAGGTAATAAGATAAAAATACACCGTTTTCAGGAGTTTTGATAATATTTAGGTCGCCACCAAGCGCTACCCCAGACCTCATAACGCAACTTGCTGTCGCAATATCTATTTGGGTTTCACCAGATGCCGGAACAATTATATCGTTAGCTTCACTGTAAACTAAATATCTTTCAGGGATGTTAGTGCTTGATAGAACTTTAGTTATGACTTCCTGATAATGGGTATATAGCTCGCCATACCGAATGCATTCAAATTTACCATTTGTTACGATATCTGACTTCGCAATAGCCTTGCCCTTTGAAAACTTTGCAATTTCGCCTAACGTCTTCTCTTTCCAATCCGGGAAGGCTTTGCCGTTGTCGTCTTTGAAGCGGATGGATTGGGAGAAGATTTTTTGCATCACCCCTTTTTTATATTGCTCCAGTAGCACCTTCTTCTCGGAGGCTAACTGAATTTTCTCATCCACTGCCGTTAGAAAATCAGCGATTTTGATTTGTTCATTTTCAGCCGGTAATATGAGTTTCAAATCTTCGAATGTTTTTTGGCCCAAAGTTTTATTTCTGCCTGCTCCACCGGGCGAAGCCAGCCCCAAAAGATGCTTTCCTTTTTTTGTCAAAAAGTAGTGGGTAATATAGCCGATGCAAGAAGTACCACTGACTTCCACGTACATCGGAAATCTGTGAGAGGCAATCATTCCACGCTCGCTAATTGTTGTCTTTGCAACAGCGTGCTCCCAAGCAAAAACAATATTTACTACAAAAGCATTCTCAATGACCCAAAAAACCCTTTTGTTCCCAAGCGACTTGCCTGAGACAAGGTCTTTATGAAATATCCCTTTCCCATGAGATCGGATACCAATCTGCTGATATTGTGTGTTTGGTTTGATCCCAACAGGTTTTGAAACTCTTGCCAAAACATTACTTATTTGTTTTTGCCCCCACTCCCCCGAAAACTCAGGAAACCGCAATACAGGTACTTTGTTAGCCTCGTCAGCCATTAAAACGGAGCCTTTATTCCGAGTTCTTTACAGAAATCGACAATCGTTGCGTCTACCTTGCCCATATCCGTTTCCAGCTTCTCAAGAGCGCTGGTAACGGCGTTCAGGTCAACAGGCTCTTCCGGCTCGAAGGTATCCACGTAGCGCGGGATGTTCAGGTTATAATCATTTTCGGCAATTTCGCGTAAGGGGGCGACGTAGCTGAACCTGTCTTCGAACTGGCGGGTTTTGTAGGCGGTGATAATCTTGGCGATGTGTTCTTCTGCGAGGCGGTTCTGGTTTTTGCCTTTTTCGAATTCATTGCTGGCGTCAATAAACAGGATGTCTTCCGGGCTGGTCCGGCATTTTTTGAAGACCAGAATTGAGGTCGGAATGGATGTGCCATAGAAAATGTTGGCGGGCAGGCCGATCACTGCGTCCAGCAGATTACGCTCCTTGATCAGATGCTCCCTGATATGACCTTCGGCGGCACCGCGAAACAGCACCCCGTGTGGCATCACCACGGCCATGTTGGCGTTGTCAGCCATATGGTGGATCATATGCTGGATAAAGGCGAAGTCTGCCTTGCTGGCCGGGGCCAGCCTGCCGTATTCGGCAAACCGGTCATCGTGCATGAGCAACGGGTTTGCGCTCCATTTGGCTGAAAACGGCGGGTTGGCAACAATCGCTTCGAACCGCATGCCTTCATGCTGGGGGTGCTCCAGAGTATCTTCCTGTTTGACATCAAATTTACGGTAATTGACATCGTGCAGGATCATGTTCATGCGGGCCAGATTGTAGGTCGTCGGGTTGCTTTCCTGCCCAAAAAACTCCCCAACTTCATCGACTTCCCGCGCTACCCGCAACAGCAATGATCCTGAGCCGCAGGTCGGGTCATAAACAGATTTCAGGACCTTCTTATCCGCCGTTACCAACTTTGCCAGAATTTCAGAGACCGGTTGCGGGGTGTAAAACTCGCCGGCCTTTTTCCCGGCGCCACTGGCGAACTTACCAATCAGGTATTCATAAGCATCACCCAGCACGTCGCCTTTTTTGTTCTCAAGATCAAAATTGATCTTGTCCAGATGCGCCAGCACTTTGGCAATCAACAGATTTTGTGCTTTTGGCGTTTTGCCCAGTTTGCTCGATGTTAAATCAAGGTCTTCGAAAAGTTGCCCGAACTCGTCCTCGCTCTCTGTGCCCATGGTGCTGCGTTCAATATTGGCGAGGATCGTCGCCAGATCACCCAGAATGAAGTTTGCGGGGACTTCGTCATTTTCGCCTTCATCGTTGTTTTCGTCTTCTCCATCAATTTTGATGTTGCCGCGCTTGGCGATGGCGCTGAACATCTCCGAGGGTTTCAGCATGTAACCGAGTTTTTCAATGGCGTGTTCAGCTACGGCTTCAACCATCTCGCTATCGTCGGCAAGAGTGGCATAATCAACGCCGTCCTCCTCTAGAATTTGGTTGGCGTACAGATACAGTTTTTCGGACAGGTATTTGTAAAAAATAAAACCCAGAATGTAATCGCGAAATTCGTCGGCGTGCATCCGCCCGCGCAGGGTGTCCGCAATGTTCCATAACTGCCGCTCAAGTAGCCTTTTTTCTTCTTCTGTCACTAAAAATTCCGCCCCTGAATGGTTGCATTTTTGCAATGCTATCAGACATTTGTGATGATGAGGTTAACCAGTTATCGACCCAATCATCAAGCATCCAGCACAAGTACATGTACGTAAAGGCATACGGACACCAAAAATTGCCTAATCATAATCTGTTTTGCCTCTCAGGTTATGT
>JAJFIJ010000150.1 GCA_021775105.1 Rhodospirillales bacterium
CGCGGATCAGGCAAACACTCAAAACAGGCCTCAAATTCTTCCATCGACGTTTCCCTCCCGTTAGGTCAACGCCATTCAAAACTCCATCGGTTCCTTTTTCGTTAATTCTGAAATCTTCATATGCGATTCCCCTGATTGATCGGGTCATGGACGTTGTGTTGCCCTCTGATTACAGTAATGGCGACCAAATTGTTTTGATCGCTAATTGAGGCCGCCCATGAATATCCCGCACTACCCCGACAACATAACCGATAGAGAAGAGGAAAACCTGATCCTTGATGCTGTGGATCAGTTCCTTGAACGCGACGTGCGGCCCTATGTAAAAGAGCTGGAAGCAACGGACACCTACCCGAAAGAAATTTCTGACAAATTGGCGGAACTTGGCCTGTATGGAGCGACGATTTCCCCGGACTATGGCGGACTGGGGTTATCCGCGTCGACCTATTCGAAAATTGTCGAGCGTATTTCAGCCGTCTGGATATCGGTTTCCGGCATATTCAACTCCCACCTGATTATGGCTGCCGCCGTTGAGCGTTTCGGCGATGCGGATATGAAGGCGGAGTATCTGCCGAAATTTGCTACGGGTGAACTGCGTGGCGGCATCGCCCTGACTGAGCCCGACTGCGGGACCGATTTGCAGGGCATTCGGACCAGAGCCGAACAGGACGGTGAGGATTATGTCATTAACGGCACCAAGATGTGGATCACGAATTCACTGGAAGGTGATATTCTCGCCGTTCTGGTCAAGACCGATCCCAAAGCCGAACCGGCACATAAGGGGATGAGCCTCCTGCTTGCCGAACAACATCACGGTTATGAAGGCAGTAAACTTAACAAGCTTGGATACAAGGGGATCGACACGGCAGGGCTTCAGTTCGACGGTGTACGTGTACCAAAGGAAAATCTGATCGGTGGTGAAGAGGGCAGGGGGTTGCAGCAAATTCTGTCAGGGCTTGAGTTGGGGCGGATCAATGTGGCGGCCCGCGGTGTTGGCTTGGCCCGTGCGTGCCTTGAAGAAAGCCTGGCTTACGCGCAGATGCGAAAGACCTTTGGTAAACCCATCGCCCAGCATCAATCCATTCAGATCAAGCTGGCGGATATGGCGACGCGGGTTGAGGCCGCACGGTTGCTGGTCGAGCAGGCGGCGAGAGCTTATGACACCGGTGAGCGCTGCGACATGGAAGCCGGTATGGCAAAGCTGTTTGCCACCGAGGCAGCGGTTGAAAATTCAATGGAAGCAATGCGCATTCACGGTGCTTATGGCTATTCCAAGGAATATAATATTGAACGATATTACCGCGATGCGCCGTTGCTGGCGATCGGTGAGGGTACCAACGAACTGCAACGTCTGATCATTGCCCGCCAACTTGTCGAACGGAACCCGATATGACGTTACCACTCGATGGTGTTCGTGTTCTTGCCGTTGAACAGTACGGCGCGGGGCCCTATGGCACCCTATTTCTGGCCGATCAGGGTGCGGAGGTGATCAAGATCGAGAACCCCAATTCGGGCGGCGACTTTGCCCGTGACGTGGGGCCGTACTATTTCACGCCGGACGATTCCGAATTTTTCCATGCCTATAATCGTAACAAGAAAAGCCTCGGTCTTGACCTCAGCACCGGTGAGGGAATGGCCGTTTTCCATGATCTGGTGGAAACGGTGGATGCGGTCGCGTCCAATTTGCGCGGCGATGTTCCGGATAAGCTGGGATTGACTTACGATGTGCTAAAAAAGATAAATCCGAAAATTGTCTGCGCCCATCTATCGGCCTATGGGCGAGACGGTCCGCGCGCTGCATGGCCGGGTTTTGATTATCTAATGCAGGCTGAAGCCGGGTACTTTTCCCTGACGGGCGAAGAAGGAGGCCCGCCCGCACGGTTCGGATTGTCGGTGGTTGATCAGATGACCGGACTCGGGCTGGCTTATGCTGTGCTGGCGGGAGTGATGGGGGCGCGATCTTCCGGGATCGGTCGTGATATGGATATCAGCCTCTTTGATATCGCCTTGTCCAACACGGCTTACCCGGCAATCTGGTATTTGAACGAAGGTCATGTACAGGGCCGCATGGCCCGGTCGGGTCATCCGGTGCTCTGCCCCTGTCAGCTTTATACGACAAAAGACGGCTGGATTTATCTGATGTGTAACAAGGAAAAATTCTGGCCGGCCCTTTGTGAGACGCTGGAGCGAGATGACTGGGCTGTGGACCCACGATTTGAAAAGTTTCCCAACCGGGCAGAAAACCGGGGCCTGATTCAGCAGATGCTGGACGAGGCCCTGTCAGCCAAATCTACCGCTCAGTGGCTGAAGATTTTTGCCGGAATCGTTCCGGCTGCCCCGGTCAATGATATCAAGGATGCGCTGGAAAATCCGTTCGTTACCGAAAGCGACAGACTGCAAACGCTCAATCTGGAAGGTCACGGTGAATACCGCATGCTGAATTCTCCGGTTAAATGCGGTGGAGATGAAACACCTGCAAATCCTGCCCCTAAACTGGGTCAGCATACGGATGACCTACTTGCCAGCTTGGGTTATGACGCTGCGCGGATAATGGCACTTCGTAAGAGCAAAATCATCTAATTGGAGCGTGCTTGGCATCAGGGAAATTATTTAAGCTGGCATATAGTAAGCAAGCTTATTATAATTCTGCTTATGTCAAATACTGATGATCATCTTGAACGAAGCCTCGGGTTTCTGCTGGCCGATACGTCGCGTCTGCTGCGTTTGAAGTTCGATGCACGGGCCAAGGAACTGGGCCTGACGCGTGCGCAGTGGCGGGTGCTGGCGCAGCTACGCCGCCGTGAAGGGATTAACCAGTCTGCGCTTGCGGACATTCTTGAAATCGAGAACATCACGCTGGCCCGCCATATTGACCGGCTGGAAGAAAAGGGCTGGGTCGAACGCAGGTCCGATCCGGATGATCGCAGGAAGTGGCGGTTGTTCCTGAAGGCAGAAGTGCAACCGATCATGGATCAGCTTCGCGAAATCTCTGTAACGATACGCGAAGAGGTGATGGATGGGATTCCCGATGATGAACGTGACAGATTCATCGAGACGTTGTTCAGGATCAAGACCAACCTGACGGAGGGTCGCCGTGAGCGATGAAGAACCCAGACGTCGCTTCCGAATGCGGCGGTTTATCGTGATTGTTCTGATCGCCCTGTTGGGGCCGATTGGTGTTGGTGCCGCCGGGTTGTACATCTACATGAGCGGCGGGCGATATGTGTCGACCGAAAATGCTTATGTAAAAACTGAAAAAATTGTTATCAGCGCGGATATATCAGGTCGCGTAATTGCAGTTGGTGCGGATGAAAATGACACCGTTCAGCGTGGAGAATTGCTATTTATGATTGACGATGAACCGCTGCGTTTGGCCTTGAAGCAGGCTGACGCGCGGTTGGGAGCCGCGCGTCAGGAATTGGTGGCGCTCAGGGCATCTTATCGTCAGAAGGTAGCTGAACTGAAATTGGCAAAAGGAGATTCCGAGTTTTACCTGAGCCAGTTTGAGCGCCAGAAAAAACTAGGAACCAAGGGCATCGTTTCGCAATCCAGTTTAGATGAATATCGCAATAATCTGCGTGCCGCGCGTGATCGTATTGCCAGCGTCAATCAGGATATTCAACAAGTCCTCGCCAATCTGGGTGGCGATCTGAACAGAAAACCTGAACAACACCCGAAATATCTTGATGCCCTGGCCACCCGTGATCGGGTTGCGCTTGATCTGAAGCGTGTTGAGGTTCACGCCCCGGCACCCGGTGTGGTAACAAATTTTGAGCTGCAGGTTGGTGAATATATAGAAGCAGGAAAACCGGTCTTCAGTCTGGTCAGTAATGAAGATGTGTGGTTGCAGGCAAATTTCAAGGAAACCGACTTGACCCATGTTGAGGTCGGGCAACCGGCAACGGTACTGTTTGATGCCTATCCCAATGCCAGATCGATTGCTGTGGTTAGTGGCATTGCTCCGGCAACGGGAGCAGAATTTGCGCTGCTACCGCCACAAAACGCATCCGGAAATTGGGTCAAGGTCGTGCAGAGACTGCCTGTTCGCCTGCGTCTGACCAAAAGGGACAATCTACCGCATCTGCGTGCGGGTATGAGTGTCGAGATTGAAATTGATACCGGATACAAACGTCAACTTC
>JAJFIJ010000016.1 GCA_021775105.1 Rhodospirillales bacterium
TATCCGTGTTGACCATTTTGGTCATCATCGGAGCCGTCGGTTCGGTGCTCAATTCAGCCCCGCGCAAGGTCGCGATGGGGTCGGCGGCCTGAACAGCCTGAACGAGCGTAAGGGCAACGATGATGGCTACTGCGATTATGATTAGGTGTTTCATTTTCTTACACCGCTATGATCTTGACGGCACATTTCTTGAAGTCCGTCTGTTTAGAAATGGGGTCGGTGGCATCCAGGGTGACCTTGTTGATCAACTGACTGGCATCAAACCACGGTACGAAGACAAGGCCGGCGGGCGGTTTGTTACGGCCGCGGGTTTCGACGCGAGTCCTGATTTCGCCGCGTCTCGATATCACCCGGACTTCTGATCCGCGCTTGAGACCTCTCTTCTGGGCATCGTCGGGATGCATGAACACAACCGCGTCCGGGAAGGCTTTGTATAGTTCGGGTACGCGTTGGGTCATCGAGCCGGAATGCCAGTGCTCGAGTACACGTCCGGTTGAAAGCCAGAGATCGTATTCAGTGTCCGGCGATTCGGCGGGTGGCTCATAGGGCAAGGCGAAGATAATCGCCTTGCCATCTTTTTTGCCGTAGAACTCGATATCCGATCCCGGCTTGACGTAGGGGTCCTCGCCTTCACGGAACCGCCATTTGGTTTCCTTGCCATCGACCACCGGCCAGCGCAGGCCGCGTTCCTTGTGATAGGTTTCGAACGGCGCCAGATCATGCGCGTATCCGCGCCCGAACGCGGCATATTCTTCGAACAGGCCTTTCTGGATGTAGAAGCCAAAATCCTTGGCTTCATCGTTGGCGTAGTCGGTAGAGGTTTCGGACAATGGATATCTGTCGACGTTGCCGTTTTTGTAGAGCACCTCATACAGGGTTTTGCCCTTGTAACCGGGGTTCTTCTCAAGCAGTTCAGCTGGCCAGACTTCCTCCGTTTTGAAGCGTTTGGAAAATTCGACAAGCTGCCAGAGATCGGATTTGGAATCGCCAGGCGCATCGACAAGCTGGTACCAGAACTGGGTTCGGCGCTCGGCATTGCCATAAGCACCCTCTTTTTCGACCCACATGGCGGTCGGCAGGATCAGGTCGGCAGCTTGTGCCGTAACGGTCGGGTAGGCATCCGAGACGACGATGAAGTTATCCGGATTGCGGTACCCCGGCAGCCCTTCCTCGTTCATGTTGGGTGCGGCCTGCATATTGTTGTTCACCTGCACCCAGTAGGCATTGATCTTGCCATCTTTGAGCATGCGGTTGTGCTGGACGGCGTGATAGCCGGGTTTGCCAGGGATCGTGCCTTCCGGCAGTTTCCAGATTTTTTCTGCGGTGGCACGGTGTTTGGGGTTCTTGACCACCATATCGGCGGGCAGGCGATGTGAAAAGGTGCCGACTTCACGGGCCGTGCCACAGGCCGAAGGTTGGCCCGTCAGCGAAAACGGGCTGTTGCCGGGTTCTGAGATTTTGCCGGTCAGAAGGTGAATGTTATAGACCAGATTGTTGGCCCAGACGCCGCGCGTGTGCTGGTTGAACCCCATCGTCCACAAGGACATCACCTTGATATTGCGATCGGCATAAAGTTCAGCCAGTGCAATCAGTTGCTTGGCTGGAACGCCGGACAGTTTGGCGACCGAGTCAACGTCGTAGTCTTTGACAAATTCGGCATATTCATCAAACGACATGGGCTTGGAGCCGCCTGCCTTGCCGGCGTTTTTGGCTTTCTGTTCCAGCGGATGTTCCGGGCGCAGGCCGTAACCGATGTCAGTGTTGCCACGGCGGAAGTGGGCGTGTTTCTTGAGAAAATCGTAGTTCGCCTTGCCGGTCTGGATAATGTGATTGGCGATAAAGTTGAGGATCGCCAGATCCGTCTGCGGCGTAAAGATCATGCCGTTGTCAGCCAGATCAAAACAGCGATGCCTGAAGGTTGAGAGTACGGCAACCTTGACATGTGGCGCGCTCAGTCGGCGGTCAGTGACCCGGGTCCAGAGGATCGGGTGCATCTCCGCCATGTTGGAGCCCCACAGCACGAACGCATCGGCGGCCTCCATGTCATCGTAGCACCCCATCGGCTCATCAATGCCGAAGGTCCGCATGAATCCGCCAACGGCAGATGCCATGCAATGGCGCGCATTGGGGTCGATGTTGTTCGAGCGGAATCCGGCCTTCATCAGTTTCGATGCGGCGTACCCTTCCCAGACTGTCCACTGACCGGAACCGAACATGCCGATCGAGGTCGGACCGTTCTTCTGTATCGCCGTCTTGAATTTTTCGGCCATGATATCAAACGCCTGATCCCAACTGATCGGTGTGAATTCGCCGTTCTTGTCAAACTTGCCATCGGTCATGCGCAGCATCGGCGTGGTCAGGCGGTCTTTGCCATACATGATTTTCGAAAGGAAATAACCCTTCACACAGTTAAGCCCGCGATTGACTTCGGCCTTGATGTCACCATGCGTGGCAATCACCCGCCCTGCCTTGGTGCCGACCATGACCGAGCAGCCGGTGCCGCAGAACCGGCAAGGTGCTTTCGACCACGTCAAACTGGTCTTGGTTTTCTCCGTGACCAGCTTGGCCGCTGATGCGGGCAGTGAAATTCCGGCGGCGGCGGCGGCGGCGGCGACGGCATTGGCCTTGATATAATCACGCCGTGATAGTGTCGGTTGTGCGGGTTTGTCAGCCATCCTCTAGTCCTCAATCTGGTGGTAAACGAGGGATGCCGTGATGACATGGTCCCACTGTTCGATGGTCGAAATCAGGTCCAGTAACTGCTGATCGTTTTCTGCCTCAATGGTGACGATCATCCGGCCATTGCCAGAGCTGCCGTGAACTTCAATACCGTCAATGGCATTCAGTTCCGGCGTCAGGGCCGGAATGTGCTCAGGGCGGACCTGAACCATCAGGCTGGCAATTTGCGGGGCCGGACGAACGACCCGCGCTTTCAGCAGGTCGCGGCGGGACGGGGTGTGTGGCACGTCTTTGTCGCCGATCATGTCGTGGGTACTCCTGAATTCAACTGTTGGGGACGCCGGGTATCATTACGGTGCACCGGGCGGGCCAATCAGAATCTGATACATCCAGATGGCAAATCCATATCCGCCAACCAGGGCGATGGACAGGGCAGGGACAAGAACCACAGTCAAAAACAGAAAACCCTTGAATTCCTTGCCCGCTGTCGGGGTTTGTTCTTCGATCATATTTTGAGCGTCGCATTACCTGTGTGAAACCAAAAATTGATATATATCATGTTAAAATTATAAACATTGATTTATATCAATTTATAAATCCAAAGAATATCCATTGTGCCGATCTTTTTTCAGTGTTGTTCGGTGTTGGACGGCATAACATGCCGCCTTTGAATGAATTGCGCAGGTCCATCAGAACATGATTGAAACCACCAAAACCTACGATTTCCTTGTCATCGGCGCAGGTATTGCTGGTGCGTCAGCCGCTTACGAACTGGCGCGTGGCGGAGCATCAGTGCTGATTGCGGAAATGGAAAGCCATCCGGGTTACCATACGACCGGACGGTCAGCGGCAATCTTCACAGAAAATTATGGTAATGACGTCATTCGCGCCCTGACGTCAGCCAGCCGGGCATTCTTCGAGAACCCGCCGGACGGGTTTTGCGAGCATCCACTACTGTCGCCGCGCGGCATGCTGATGGTTGCCGACAAGGCACGTCTGGACCAGCTTGAGCTTGGGGAACTTGTGACGAGAGTTGATGCGGATGAGATCACACACCGGTCCCCTGCGGTCAGTCCGGCCTTTACCGCGGGCGGCACCTGGGAAGAGGGGGCTTCGGACATCGATGTCCATGCTTTGCTGCAGGGTTTTTTGAAGGGGTTCAAAAAAGCGGGAGGGCTGATAGCGACAAACGCCGAAATTCAATCGTTTTCACGTGAAGACGGGTGTTGGCAGGTGGCGACGCGAGCCGGCAATTTTTCCGCCCGCACGATTGTCAATGCGGCAGGCGCGTGGGCCGACCAGATTGCCGGGTTGGCCGGAACGAAAAAGGTCGGACTTCAGCCCAAACGCCGGACCGCCCTGACCATCGATCCGGGCACCTCACCGGCCAGCTGGCCGCTGACAAACTGTGTCGACGAAAGCTGGTATTTCAAACCGGAAGCCGGGGATTTGATGATCTCTCCCGCCGATGAAACCCCGTCTCCGCCCTGCGACGCGCAGCCCGATGAGTTGGACATCGGGATTTGTATCGAGCGGATCGAAGCGGCAACCACTTTGAAGATAAACCGGCTGGTCAGCAAACGCGCCGGATTGCGGTCGTTCGTTGCCGACAAGTCGATGGTCTGCGGGTATGCCGACGATATTGACGGTTTTTTCTGGCTGGCCGGGCAGGGCGGTTACGGCATCCAGACGTCACCGGCGATGGCCCGCATTGCCGCGGCTTTGGTACGAGGTCATCCGATTCCTGCCGAAATTTCCGCCTTTGGCGTGACCGCCGGGCAACTTGCCCCCGGACGGTCTACATTGTAGTCGAGCACCTTGGCTCACCTTCAGGTTTGCGGGCAGCACACAATGGCTTCAACTTGCCAATGGTCGTCAGATTGTTTTTCATGGTGTTCAGTCAGCGGATTTTTCTCAACTGATTTTTCGATGAGGCCATCAACCACTTCAACAATCTGATAGCGCGAGATGCCAATATCGGCCAGTAGCCGGTCATTCATCCGGTACAGGTCTTTGATGTCATTGGCCCGCTGCTGACGGTGACGATAGTTGGCGATCAGGCGGCTGAATAGCTTTAATCCGTTTGATTTCAGGAATAACATTTGCGCTCTCCTAACATTAGATAATTTAAGTGTAGTTGAATGCCTTAATGTTTGTATGGTATGAATAATAGGAATTTGATACCCTGACAAACGACTATATTTCACTGTATCACTTAGAAAAAATAAGCCTTTTGAATGAAAACAAATTTGCCACCCTTAACTTCTCTTCGGGCTTTTGAAGCGGCGGCACGACACCAAAGTTTTGCTCAGGCGGCCGATGAGTTGCATGTGACACCCGCCGCCATCAGTCACCAGGTCAAGGCGTTGGAGGCCTTTGTGGGTGTTGAGCTGTTTCATCGGAAAGCCAGAGGCTTGACAGTGACCGAGGCGGGTCGCGGTGCTCAGCCATTCCTGCAGGGAGGGTTTGAACAGTTGGCCGAAGCTGTCATGCATATGCGCTCGGTGAAGGATGACTTGCGTCTGACCATCAGTGTTGGCACCTCGTTCGCCTCCATGTGGCTGGTCCCTCATCTTGAGAACTTCCGCCGTCTGCATCCTGATATGGATGTTCTCGTCGATGCCACAGATAAAACCGTCGATCTGACCAAGCGGGCCGCAGATATTGCAATCCGATACGGCTGTGGCGATTACCCCGGTCATCAGGTCGACCACATTGTCAATGAGCAGGAATTTCCGGTCTGCAGCCCCAGGTTATTGGAGGGGGAGCATCCTTTAAGGAAACCCGATGACCTTCGCTATCACACGCTGTTGCACGATCTCTGGTGGGAAGAGGAAGAGGCTGATCTGTGGCCATCGTGGACATCATGGCTAAGTGCGGTGGGGATCGAGGGGATTAATGCCAGTAAGGGCCCCCGGTTTTCACAATCGTCACTGGCTATTCAGGCGGCCATCGATGGGCAGGGCGTGGCGCTCGGCAGTATGGTGCTGGTTGCCAATGATCTGGCAGAAGGTTGGCTGGTGCGCCCGTTCGAGCTGGACGTTGGTGATCCGGACTGTTTTGGTTATTTTTTGCTGGTCGCTGATCAGCGTACTGACGAACCAAAAATTAAGGCTTTTCGCAATTGGTTGCTTGAAGAAACCAAAACCTATCGGGTGCCGGATCTCAAAAGCTGACCGTTAGTCTCTCATTGAGCTCTGCGGATTTCCATTGACGTATCAAGCGGCGTCGGGGGCGAGCCCTGCGATCAAAGGAAGATCATTATTCTGGCGCAATAGATGGTGAAATTTCCAGATCAAGCGTCACCTCTATGACACCCGGTTCCGGATGATGTCGCCGCGTTTGGTGTGACGGCGGATCAACTGGCACCGGGACGTGCCAGCATTTGTCAGAAGTGAAACAATTTATGGGCTGTTTTAATCGGTATCTGCAACAGGTGTTGTGAGATCCGTGATGGATGTCAAAAATGCGCTTTCATCAAGGGGCTTCATAAACGTCGCATCTGCACCAAGAACATTGGCTGTTTCCAGATATCCTTTCGCCCCCATTCGCCCGCCGCCGGAAATCACAACAACGGGAAGATCGGGATACGCCTTTTTGAGTTCCTGAAGCAGTCCTATGCCTTCCATATCCGGCATAACGATATCAGTTACGACAATCTGGATTTCGGATGTCATCTGCGCCAGGGCTTTTTTGCCATTTTCCGCTTCAGTCACGTCATGTCCGGCGCGGGTCAACAGCCTTTTCAAGGAGTATCTGACGTTTTCATCATCGTCGACGAGCAATACTTTTACCATGCGTTTTAACCTTTCACAGAAGCCGGATCGGACTGATCCATCTGGTCAGCCATTTCAGCAGGACCGGCAGAAACTGGAAAATAAAGATCAAACCGGGTTCCGTTTCCTTCTTCGCTTTCAACATAAATGTCGCCGCCAGCGGAACCCATCAGACCGTAACTCACGGATAACCCGAGTCCACTTCCTTCATTGACTTTCTTGGTTGTAAAAAACGGATCAAATATTTTTGTTATCAGGTTGGGTGGAATGCCTTCACCATCATCAGCCATACTCAGGCGTACATACGTTCCGTCATCCAGGTCCTTCGGTCGATCAGGCGTGTTGGCATCGATTTGCTGATCGTCGGTCGTTATGACGATGCGCCCACCTTCCGGACCGATCGCATCAGACGCGTTGGATATCAGATTGAGAAAGATGGTCTGAACATCCGATTCCTTCATTGTAACCTGTCGAACGTGTTCCGGCAGGGCATGATCAATAATAATGTTCGCTGGCGCGGCAGCTGCCGCCAGAGGGATGGTGTTCCTCAGAGTATTATTAATGTCACAGGTATCGATTGGGTTTTCTGTGACGCGTGTGAAGTTGAGAACATCGCGCAAGACGTCACCGGCACCGACTGCGGCAACAATCACCCTGTTTAGGTCGTCCCGCGCTTCAGAATTGGCGGGCAGGTCGTCTCGAACGATCCCGGTCAAGGTCGTTACCGGAACCAGAAAATTATTGATGGAATGCGCGATTCCCCCCAATAAGGTCCCCATCGCTTCCAGTTTTCGCGCCATCGCCAGATGTTCTTCTATTTCTTCGCGAATTTTGATTTCTTCGGCAATGCGGGTGGTATTTTCATGAAGGCGGGCCTGATCAAGCTCGATCTGTTGCAGGGTCCGGTCCAGGGCGCGCATCGGCAACAGGTGGATGAAAAGCAGGAAAAATACGGCGGAAATCAGGCTGAATGCCAGCGCGTTCAGGGCGTCGTTAAAAATGTTTTCTGTTGAGTATGTCATCTCGACTGTTCCGGCATCACGGACGCCATCATGCAGGGTGGCCGATACCGGAAGTGCATAATCCGCTATTTGCTGCCCTCTTGCTGTGACTTCGTCGCCATTGGCATCGCGGACGACAATATGGAGCAATTCACCAACAATTCGTTCATCGAAATGACTGGCCAGAACAGCATCCACGGCAACCTGGCGAAACATCCAAAAGTCTGGATCGCTGGCGATCAATCTTGAAAGAGAATCCGCCACGGCTACAACATGTGTGTTCGCCCGAGATTCCAGATTTGAGTCATCAATGACAAACACCACGGTCGGAATGGCCAACGCAATAATGAGAGAAAGGCTGACAGAAAGCCCGAAGATCAGTCGGCGCGTCCGCCGCCCATAATGGATGAGTTCATTGGCGTCGTGCTCAGGAACTTTCAGGGGCTTAGCCATCAGTTCCCACTGCGACATTTCCGGTACTTTCAAGAATTTTTTGCCCGGCAGCGGAACGGATAAAACTGATGAAGGCTTTGGCTTTATCGCTCTGCACCTTGCCGGTAACCAGCAGGAATTCCTTGAACCATTTATGCTGGCCCGAACGAACGTTTTCCAGTGTTGGCGCAACGCCATCAATTGTGATCGGGTGGATGTCGCGATTCTCGGAGACAATAGCAGATAGTGTGGCGGTGGTGATCGAGCCCTTGACGCGTTCGGCCGTATCCATCGCCGTCTGATCCGTTTCCGTAATGACGGCGCCGCGCCGTTTGCGGGCTTCAGCCAAATCCGAGTCTAAGTTGGGGAACCATTCAAGCAGCAACACTGTATCACTGTCTGATGCAGGGCGGAAAACAAACCGGATATCATAGCCGTTTCCCCACTTTTTCTGACGTCTGCTGTATATGGCTTCAATGTCTTTGCTGGAAAGTTTCGTGTCAGCATGATCTACGCCAGATATTCCAAGCAGAAAAGGAGATCGCGCATACGCGATGCTGACCGCGCCCGCGTTCAGTTCTTTCTTCTTGAGTGCGCGCCCGGACAGGCCAATATCGATCTTTCCTTTCAACACGGCCTTGATCCCGCCACCGCTGCCAAGACTCTTTGGAACGATGACCTTGATGTCGGGATGAAGTTTTTGGTAGGCGTCGCCCACTAACCGTATGGCCGCCAATGCCCCGCCCGTGCCGCCAATGACCAGGGTTTCCGCGCTGCCAAGTGTCGGGAACAGGATTGAGGTTGTCAGACTGATAACCAAAGCGACTGGGGCAAGTCTGCCTGTGTTTTTTTTGTTCACCTGACTGCCTCCTATCCGTATTCAAGTTGTAGACCATTGTATGCGAGCACACAATCAAAGGAAGGTCATTTTTCAGTTGAAGCCGTCGAAGACACCTCCAGATCAAGCGTCACCTCTATGACACCTGGTTCCGGGCGACCGGTGCGTTGGAAGCCGAGGGTTTCAACAAAGTGAATCATCCGGCTGTTGGCGCTCAGCACCTGACCAACCAGCGCCTTTGTTCCCCGCGCCTTGCAATAGCTGATCATCTTCTGCATCAGTTCCCTGCCCAATCCGGTGCCTTTCAGGTCTGATCTGATGACGATGGAAAATTCGGAAATGGTATTGTCCCTTGTTGCGACAATGCGGACAACGCCAAGGGTTTCATCCTCGTGTTTATCGTCTTGCCCGATCGCGATGAAGGCCATGTCGCGGTCATAGTCGATCTGGGTCAGGCGGGCCATCTGCGAGTGGGGCAGGCTTTCGACCAGGCCGAAAAACCGAAAGCGGATGTCTTCGGGGGTTAGTTTGGAAATGAATATGTGGTGATTGGGTTCGTCTTCCGGGCGGATCGGGCGGATCAACACGTCGCGCCCGGTTTTCATGGTGAACGAAGATTCCTGTTCGGCCGGATAGGGCCGGATTGCCAGGCGTCGGCTGCCGCTGGTTGCAGATGGTGCGACCTTGATTCGGGCATCCAGTGCAAGTACGCCCCTGGCGTCGGCAAACAGCGGGTTAATGTCCAGTTCCTCGATCTCGGGAATATCGATAATCAGCTGGGCAACCTGGTTAAGGGCGAGGCAAATGGCATCCAGATCGACGGCCGGATGATCCCGGTAACCTTGCAACAGCTTGTAGACCCGGGTGCGCGAAATCAGGTCTTTGGCCAGCGCCATGTTAAGCGGTGGCAGGGCAACCGCGCGGTCACCGATAACCTCGACCGCCGTGCCCCCTTCGCCGAACAGGATAACCGGGCCAAAGATCGGGTCGGTAACGACACCAATAATCAGTTCATAAGCGCCGGGTCTGCGGGCCATGGTTTGTACAGAAAAGCCGGAAACCTCCAGATCGCCATAAGATTCGCGAACCCGCGCCAGCATGTTGTGGGCTGCCTTTTCAACATCTTCCGCCGATTGCAAATCAAGGACGACGCCGCCAACGTCGGATTTGTGCGTGATTTGCGGCGAAATAATCTTGAGGGCAACGGGGAAACCCATCGTTTCCGCTTTGCTCCGAGCGGCTTCCGGCGATTTGACAATGTGCGTTTCGACGGTCGGCACGCCGTAGGAGGCCAGCACCGCCTTGGATTCCGGTTCGCTCATAAACTCGTGCCCGGTGGCAAGCGCGGTTTCAACAATCAGGCGGGCGGCCTCACGCGCCGGTTTGAAATTCGACGGCAGGGATGGCGGCGTTTCCATCAACAGTTCCTGGTTGCGCCGGTAGTGAACCGTGTGCATGAAGGCCTGAACCGCTTTCAGGGGCGAGTCGAAGGTTGGAATGTTGGCTTCGCTGAACAGTTTGCGCGCTGGTGCCGCCGCGTGCTCACCAACAAAACAGGTGGTCAGTGAAGCTTTCGGAAATTCCTTGCCGACTTCAATAATCCCTTGTGCGACTTCAGTCGCCGGAACCACGGCTACCGGGCAATGCATACAGAGAACAGCATCGACTTCCTTGGCCTTATAGAGGATACGAAGCGCATCAATGTAGCGCTGACCGGGGGCGTCGCCGATGATATCAATGGGGTTGGCACCGGACCAGGTGACGGGTAGTACGGCATCAAGGCTGGTGATCGTTTCTTCCGACAGCTCAGCCAGCTTGCCGCCCTGTTCGATCAGGTGATCGACAGCCAGCACACCCAAGCCGCCACCATTGGTCAGGATTGCCAGTCTTTCACCTTTGGGGCGACGGCCTCGGCTCAGGGTTTCAACGGCGGCGAACAGTTCTTCAAAATCGTAAACCCGCAACATACCGGCACGGCGGAAAGCGGCGTCGTAGACAAAATCAGCCCCCGCCAGTGCACCCGTGTGCGAGGCAGCCGCTTTCGCGCCCTCTTCGTGACGCCCGGCCTTGATCGCCAGTATCGGCTTGTTGCGCGCAGCGGCACGGGCGGCAGACATGAACGTCCGGTTTTCACGAATAGATTCGATATACAGCAGAATGGCAATCGTACCCGGATCACTGCCAAGGTAGTCGAGCACATCGCCGAAATCGGTATCAGCCATGTCTCCCAACGAGATGAAATGGGAAAAGCCAATTCCGCGTGGGCGCGCCCAATCGAGCACGGCCGTGCATAACGCACCCGATTGTGATACGAACGCGATCTTGCCGGGCAGGGCGCTCAGATGAGCGAAGCTGGCATTCAGGCCGATGCCGGGGACCAGCAGGCCAAGACAATTGGGGCCGAGGATTCGTATGCCATATCGATGGGCAATCTCGAGAACCTTGTCGGTTATGGTTGTGCCATCATCCGGCATCGTCGCGCCTAGACCTGCGGTTAAAATAATGGCGGCACGGGTGCCGATCTCTGCCAGTTGCTGAAGGACTTGCGGAATGCTCACAGGTGGAATGCAGATAACCGCCAGTTCCGGTGTCACAGGAAGTTCGGTAACGTCCTTGTAGGCGAGCACGCCGGCAATTGATTCGTAGTTTGGATTGACCGGCATGATCGGACCCTGAAACCCGCCGTCCAACAGATTTTGCATGACCAGATTGCCAATGGAACGGGGCCGGGTCGACGCGCCGACAACGGCAACCGATTTGGGTGCAAAAAGAAAATTGAGATTGCGAATGCTCATGAGAACGGTCTTCTCTATAGTTGTTCTTGGCGGCCTTTTGTGGGTTATTATAACTTTTTGTGCAGTGCAATACAATCGCGAGATATAAAAAATAAATTGCTGATTTTAAACATATAATATGTTATTTGTACTATTGTGCATTGCAATATATCCTGAATTTTACTGAGCGCAACCATGACCACATCCCTGTTTCTGCCCCCCCAGTGTTTCGATCATGATACCGGATATGGGCATCCGGAATGTAGCGACAGATTACGGTCAATTGAAGCTATTCTGGGAGCCGAGGCCTTTGTCTTCCTGACCCGTGTGTCCAGCGGTCCTGCCACTCGCGAACAGCTGGAACGGGCTCATCACAGCGACTATGTATCGCGCATTATGGCCTATGACGGTTGTCAGGGGCAAGTTGCCCTGGATGAAGATACATTGATTTCATCAGGCTCAGTAGAGGCAGCACTTTATGCCGCCGGTGCTGCCTGTGAAGCGGTTGATGACGTCCTGACGGGACGGTCACGCAACGCCTTTTGTGCCATTCGCCCGCCGGGACATCACGCGGAGCCTGGCGAATCCATGGGATTTTGTCTGTTTAACAACGCCGCCATCGCAGCCCTTCAGGCGCGTGCCGTTCATCACCTGACGCGGATCGCCGTCATCGACTTCGACGTCCACCACGGCAATGGCGTGCAGTCGATTTTCTGGAATGACAAAACCCTGTTCTATGCCTCTATTCACGAAGATGGCGGTTACCCGCAGACCGGACCTGCCGAAGAAACCGGCGTTGCCGATAATATCGTCAACGTTCCATTGCGAGGCGGTGCCGGGTCCGATGAATTACGGCTGGCCTGGACCGACAGGGTCGCGCCTCGCCTGCAAGCGTTCCAGCCGGAACTCATCATCATTTCGGCAGGCTTTGACGGTCATCAACAGGATTATATGGCCGGACTCAATTATACAACGGCCGATTACGGCTGGATGACCGAGAAGATTGTCAAGATCGCCAATGCGTGTTGTCAGGGGCGGGTGGTATCGGTGCTGGAAGGCGGGTATGACCTGCCGTCACTGGCGGCTTCGGTTGGCGTTCATGTCAAAATCCTGATGGAAGTCTAGGCGGGCAGATCTGCTGAAGTTCAAAAACTGACCGACAAACCCGCGTCCACCGTCAATACATGACCGTTGACGTAGGAAGCCGCGTCTGAAGCGAGAAACACCGCAGCGCCGGCAATTTCACGAGGTTGCCCCCAGCGTTTCAACGGTATCCGGGTGTCGACAAATTTCTGGATATCGGGGTCGGCAACCATTTCACGGTTGGCTTCGGTGGCAAAGAATCCGGGGGCGATGGCATTTACCCGAATTCCCTTGGTCGCCAGTTCCATCGCCAGTGCGCGGGTCAGCGACTCCAGCCCGCCCTTTGCCGCCGTATAGGCCGAGTCGCCCGACCGGGCGCGGGGACCGGCAATTGACGTGATATTGATGATGTTGGAACCGTCCGTCATCTGCGCTGCTGCCAGTCGGGCCAGACGATAGGGGGCGACCAGATTGGCATCCAGGACCGTGGCGAATTCATCCGGCGGGCAGTCTTCCAATGACCGGCGATGGCGCAGGCCCATATTGTTGACCAGAATATCCAGCCCTGTTCCGGCGTTCGCCATCCAGTCATTGGCGGCACTCTCATCACATATATCAAAGGCAGCGGCCGTGATTGGCGATCCCGGCGGAGCATCCAGCCTGATTTTTTCTTCCAGCGTGTCCGGATGGCGCCCGTTGATGAAAACGGTGGCACCCTGCAGGCCGAGGGCACGGGCGATTTCCCACCCAAGCCCGCGTCCGGCCCCGGTGACCAGGGCTGTCTTTCCGGACAGATCAAACAGAGAAGGGAGGGGTAAAGGCATGATTTTCCACCGAAGGTCCGGGTGCAGGGCTTTTACGTATTGACCGGGGATGGATGAGTCCCCAATCTCACGCCCAATCTACTTTTATTTCGGGAAAATTTCCATGTCTGAACGTATTGTCTTTCTTGATCGCGATACCATCGCGCCGCATATCAATCTCAAAAGCCCGTCGTTCGAGCACGACTGGGTCGTTTACGAACGAACCCGTCCTGATCAGGTGGCGGAACGGTTGATCGGCGCGACGGTTGCGATTACCAACAAGGCCCCGATTCGAGAAGACGCCCTGCAACAGCTACCTGACCTTCGAATGATTTCGATCGCCGCGACTGGCAGCGACGTGATCGATCTGGAAGCGTGTAACAAACGCGGTGTCATCGTATCCAATGTGCAGGGTTATGCGGTCAATACCGTGCCCGAACATACCTTCGCCCTGATCCTGGCCCTTCGGCGCAGCCTGATTGGTTATGTTGAGGATGTCCGTCGGGGTGAGTGGCAAAAGGCGGCGCAGTTCTGTTTTTTCAATCACCCGATCAGTGATCTGAACGGGGCAAGGCTGGGTATTTTCGGCGGCGGGGCAATTGGCTCCGCAGTTGCCCGGATTGCTGCTGCGTTTGGCATGGAGCCGGTTTATACGGCCCGTAAGGGAACGACGCCCAAAAATGCCGACTACCGGTCCTTTGAGGAGGTTATCGAGACCGCGGATGTTCTGACATTGCATTGTCCGTTGACGCCAGATACGCGCTCAATGATCGGTCTGGATGAATTTCGGCGCATGAAAGACAGTGCAATCATCGTCAATACGGCACGCGGGGGGCTAATCGACGAGACGGCCCTTTGCACAGCCATCGAAGACAACATGATCGCCGGTGCCGGGGTCGATGTGGTGTCGGCTGAACCTCCGGCTGGCGATCACCCCTATTACGCACTGGCCGGACGGCCCAATTTCATCCTGACGCCGCACGTCGGCTGGGCCAGTACCGAAGCCATGCAGGCGGTTGCAGATCAGGTGATCGACAACATCGAGAATTTTGTCAAAGGCAGCCCAAGCAACAGGATCGCCGGATGATTTAATCTGATCAGTCGGCTGCGGACGGATATCTGCCAGCATTAATTGTACGTTCTGGCGGAAATGAAATGGTGACTACAGCTCCTTTTCCAAGCTCGCTCTCCAGTTTTAGCGTGCCACCATGAAGTTCCATCAGCTGTTTGCAGAGCGGCAGGCCAAGGCCCGTTCCTTCCTGTTCGCGCGAGATTTCATCGTTGACCTGACCGAAGGGTTTTAGCACAAGCTCAATGTCTTCCGCGGCAATTCCCTTCCCATGATCCATGACTTCCACGGACACGCTATCCGTATCGGAAGAGGTCGATATCGTTACATTGATATTGCCACCGGACGGTGAGAACTTGATCGCATTGGTTAGTAAATTGAGAATGATCTGTTTGATCCGTCGTGGGTCTGCCAGAACAAGAGGATTTACATCGGGGGCCTTCAGCAGAAGACAGGTTTGGGCGCTGATTGCGCGGTCCCGCACCATTTCCATGCAATCAGTGACCACGCTTCGGATATCGACATCTCCTTCAAAAAGGTCCTGGGACCCGGCCTCGATCTTCGATAGATCAAGAATATCATTGATCAGTTTCAGCAGATACGTACCGGAATCAAATATGTTGGCGGAATAATCAAGATATTTGGCATTTTCGACCGGCCCGAACATCTGATGTTTCATGATCTCTGAAAACCCGATGATGGCATTTAGCGGCGTGCGCAGTTCATGGCTCATGTTGGCAAGAAAACGGCTTTTCAGTTGATCCGCAGATTCTGCATGATGTTTGAGGTGATATAGCTCTTCAGCCAGATCGACCATCGTCGCCGCCTGTTGTTCCATAATGCCTTGCTGTTCTTCAGCATCCTGAAGACGTTGCCTTTCCCGATCCTCACGCTGGCGTCTGGCGGTGATATCGCGGATCACCCAGGTATAGGTGCTGGTGCTGCCCTGAGGCAGGCTGCGCCCGGTAAATTCAATCAGCGCCATGTCACCATCTTTGCGCTGGATCTGAATTTCATGAAATGACTGCAAATCCTGACCATGAATGATGGCACCGGCAACTTCGGGTACCAGGTCGGTAATATTTGTTCCCAGTATTTCAGCCGCAGTCCAGCCGAAAATTTTTCCAGCGGCCGGGTTGAACGTCGAAATATCCCCAGCGGCATCGACCGTGACAATACCGTCGGCAACCGAGGAAATGATTTCGGTCAATCGTTGTTCGCGATCCCTGAGTGTCTGGGCGGCCAGCATGTGGGCCGTCATATCGTGAATTTCGACCAGAAAGACGTCCCCGTCCTGCTCGTGATGTTCCCACGGCCCCACCCACATTCTGGCGTCGATTTCCCTGCCGTTTACATCCATCATTTTAAGCGGCAGGCTTTCAGATTCATCGGCCAGAATGTCAAGGCCCAACGCGATAACCTCCGCGTATTCAGGGCAGACAAAGTCGCTGATTTGCCGGTCTGCGAGAACGCCTGACTCATCTGCCGTCAGCATGCTGATGCCTGCCGGGTTGGCGTAGGAAATGATACCGTTCTCGACGATGGCGACGAAGTGATTAAGCTTGTCGAAATATTTCATGCACATGTCTCCGGGTTGAATCGGCAGACGTGTCGCTGATATGTTTTTCTGGCAGACCCGATGAACTTCATAATACGTTGACCGGTTGGACCGAAAGAAGGCTTGAGTTGTATGCCCTGTCATTAGCACTTAAATCGACAACAATCGCGATCTGCGAAAGTGTTTTGCCATCATCAGATAACGGCAATCGCAGGGCAAAGTGCGAATGTTCGATCCCGGTATCTCGCGTAAATACATATCTGCTGGCGGAGGCCCTGGGCTGCACGGCCATTTTTTCATGCTGAGCCCGTATGGCGTTAGCCATTTCCGGAGGAGTCAGGTCATAAGGCGATTTGCCGGTCATGTCGCGACCGTGGACTTGTGTCATCCGGGTGCCCCAGAAGCGGAAGAGGTTTTTTGAAAAATCTTCAAATACATCGACGATCATGGTCGATGGCAGCAGAGTCGGCGGCAGTTTGTCCAGATGGAACTGTTTGAATGAACAACGCAACTCTTCACCGCCCAGAGAGCGCCAGAACAAAAGGACCTTTTGATGATCGGACGAAAGTCGATCAAGAGGGAAATCCAGATCTTTCATCAATCCACCACCACATTTCCCGTGCAAGAGATGCCATCCGTCCGAATTCCGGAGTCGATTCCGGCACAACATCGCTATTCAGGAACAAATCCCTTCGCGCTTGATTATGATGCCAACCATACCGAATTTATTGTTTCTGGAATGTTTCGAAGGGTATCAAATTGTTTCGTCGGCAGGTGTGACGTTGATAAACAGGGTCAACACATCATCCAGCCTGCTGTCGGGCGATGAAGCGGGCGATTTCCGGCTGGATTTCGGTCCGCCAGCGGTGACCGTTGAAAACGCCGTAGTGACCGACATTCTGGTTGACGTATTGGCGCTTCTGTTTTTTCGGAAGTGCGGAACATAGATCATGAGCCGCAGCCGTCTGTCCGAGGCCGCAAATGTCATCTCTGGCACCTTCAACTGTCATCAGGGCGGTTCTGGTGATCGTTGCAGGTTTGACCAGACGGCCACCATAAGTCATCTCGCCCTTTGGCAAGGCATGATCCTGAAAGACCGTTTTTACGGTTTCCAGAAAGAATTCAGCGGGCAGGTCCATGACCGACAGATATTCGTCATAAAATTCCTTGTGCTGATCGGCCGAATCCCCGTCACCACGGACAAGATCGTTAAACAGCCCGAGATGCGCCTTCATGTGGCGATTAAGATTCATCGACATGAAGCCGGTAAGTTGCAGAAAACCCGGATATACCGGGCGCATCAGCCCTGGATGCGGGAACGGAACCCGGCTGATGACGTTGCTTTTGAACCACGAAATGTCTTTGGTTTCGGCATGTCGGTTGACAGATGTCGGGTTGACCCGAGTATCGATTGGCCCGCCCATCAGGGTCATTGATCTGGGTTGGCAGGGGTCGTTGTCTTCAGCCATCAGGGCTACGGCGGCAAGAACAGGCACGGCGGGTTGGCAGACGGCGATGACATGTGTGTCTTCGCCCAAGAAGCGGATCAGATTGGAGATTGTGTCGATACAGTCGTCGAGTCCCCAGGGACCAAGCGACAACGGAACCATTCGCGCATCGCGCCAGTCAGTAATATAGACATCGTGTTCGGGCAGCATGGCCTCGACCGTGCCACGCAGCAGGGTCGGGTAATGGCCTGACAACGGCGCAACAATCAGAACCTTGGGTAAATCCGCACTCGCATCGCGGCGAAAATGCAGCAGGTCACAGAACGGCGTGCAATAAATTGTTTCTTCTGTCAGGGGAATGACCTTGCCATCGTGCGTCGTCTGGCTGAGGCCCCATTCCGGCTTGCCATAACGATTGGTCGTCCGGTTGAACATCTCGCAAGCCGCAGCCACCGATTTTCCTAACGGCGTATAGGCGAAAGGGTTGTAGATGCTGGAGCAGGTATACTGGGCCGCACTGGATAACGCTTTCAGTGGCGAAAGAGCAGCATGTGTCAGCTCGTAAGTGTGATAAAGCATGTCGATATCTCCATTTTTATATTTTTAGCGACGCATCCATGCCGCAGCTGCGATATCGCAAGCGCGAAAACGATAGCACGCCAGTCTGGTCTGAAAAGCAAAAACCGCATCAGACACTTGACCAGTGGCAATGGAAGGGTAGTTTTGCTGTAATAAGGAATCCCACAGCGATAGGAGCCCGTGATGTTTGGCCTGTTCGGTAAAAATGACAAGGAAATTCAAGAGCTTATCGAAAACAAGCAATATGATGAACTGCCGACAGAAGTCATTGATGAGCTGGCCAAAGATCTGATCGTGACGACAGAATCAGTGCTTTCCGGGTATACAGTTGACGAACGACTTGAGGTTATTTCAGCCGAATGCGTGTTCGGTATGAACATCTTCAAGGATTTTTTTGCCGGGATTCGCGATGTCTTTGGCGGCCGTTCAAAATCTTCCCAGAAGGTGCTGCGCGATGCCCGCCATACCTGCCTGACCGAACTCCGCCGCGAAGCCCTGATGGTTGGCGCTAACGCCGTCGTTGCCGTTGATCTCGATTACAGTGAGATTTCCGGCGATGGAAAATCAATGCTGTTTCTGGTGACCACCGGAACAGCCTGTCGCGTAACGAAAAACTAGGATAAGGATGATGGCCGCCACGACCGAAAAAGACGCTGTTGAAGTTGTTGGTGAAAACCTGAATGAGGCGGTTGGCCAGCAGGTCGAGAACGTCAGCCGTCTGGTCGATACGCTGATTGAATTTGCCGTGACTTATGGTTTTCAGATTGCCGGCGCGCTGGTGTTCCTTCTGATCGGACTGAAGGTTGCCAAATGGGCCGGGCTCAGGGTCGATCGCCTGATGGGGGCAAAGGATATCGATCAGACCCTTGCCCGCTTCATCGGAAATGTCGTCAAGATCATCATTATTGTGATGCTGGTGATTATCACGCTCGGCAATTTCGGTATCTCGACGGCCCCGCTGATCGCCTTGGCGGGTGCATCCGCTTTTGGTGCAACGATGGCGATCCAGGGACCACTGTCGAATTACGGCGCGGGGATCTCAATTATCCTGACGCGGCCGTTTTCCGTTGGCAATACGATCACCGTTAATCGCAACGTTTCAGGTGTTGTTGAAGACATCACGCTCGCCCACACCATTCTTCTTGGTGAAGATGGCGAACGTATTACCATTCCTAACAAGGAAATTGTTGGCCGGGTGATCGTCAATTCCGAAACCAGACGGGTTGTGCAAACCAAAATCTGCATTGAAGAAGAGGCCGACTGGCAGAAAGCAATCACGTCTATTCGCGATGCCCTGTCGGGGTTCGATGATATCGCCAGCGGCCCGGCACCCCAAGTCGGTGTGCACGACTTCACCTATGGCGGGATTATTCTGGGCGTGCGGTTCTGGGTGCCCAGCAAACAGTATTTTCAGATGCGTTACCGGGTTAATGAAGCCATCTTGGCCGCCCTTGGAGGGGCTGGAATCACATTTCTTTCAGCTGGCGCACTGGCCGTTACCGCACCGGATCTGTCCGATGACGAAGCCGAGGATGATCCCTCCCTGATTTAGCTGCTATCGACGCGCCGCAGCTGCATCCATTGCAGCACTCAAACGAATTTTAAGCATATTTGCTTCGAGTGGTTTCATGAAAAAATAATCGACGCCTTTTTGGTCCTCCGTGAAGAATCCCTAACGCACTGAACTACAGTTATTTTTGACGGTAATGCCGGGTTAATAATTGCAAGAAAAAGGCTAATGCAAGCCACTTAACTTGCAATTTGCGTTTGGCTTTTTGACGTGATTCACTGTTCCTATAGGGATCAGGAGGGGTCATGAAACCGAGGGAACACGAAGCGAGCGGCCAGCACGATTTTTTCCGCTCCCGTCTGGATCAAATTCTCAATATGGATCACGAGAAAGTGGTTCTGGCGGATACCATTGACTGGCAATTCCTGTCGGAAAAAATGGGTGATGTTTATACGGATGGCCCCGGACAGCCTCCCTTACCGACGCGGTTGATGGCCGGGTTACAGATTCTCAAATATACGGACGACCTTTCCGATGACGAGGTCTGTGCGCGCTGGCTTGAGAACCCGTATTATCAGTATTTTTGCGGCGAAGAGTTTTTCTGTCACCAGCTTCCCCTGGACCGCTCCTCAATGACCCGGTGGCGTCAACGCATGGGGGATGAGCGGCTTCAGGCGCTGGTTCAGGAAAGCCTGGCAGTGGCGGTCAAGACCGGGGCCGCCAAACCGGCTGATTTCACCCGCTGCGTTGTCGATACCACGGTGGCCGAGAAGAACATCGCCTTTCCAACAGATGCCAAACTGATCCATAAAGCGCGCGAACGTCTGGTCAGACAGGCGAAGGATGCCGGGATTGATCTTCGCCAGAGTTATGTGCGGGTTGGCAAGAGGGCCCTTATCGCGCACCAGCGTTATGCTCATGCCAAACAGTTCAAGCGGGCCAGACGGCAGCTTAGGACGCTGAAAACTTTTCTCGGGCGCACCATCAGGGATATCCGGCGCAAGATCAAAGGCGACAGGACACTGGAGAAAGAGTTCCTGCGGTCGCTTTGGCTGGGCCAACGGGTGATGACGCAGAAGAAGCGTGACCCTATGCCCAAGGTTTACGCCCTGCATGCCCCGGAGGTCGAATGTATCGGAAAAGGGAAAGCCCACAAGCCATACGAGTTCGGCGTCAAGGTTTCGGTCGCCACCACGCTGAACCGCTGCAAGGGAGGACAGTTCGCGATCCACGCCATGGCTCTACCGGGACGGCCTTACGATGGCCACACCCTCGAAACCGTCATCCCCAAGATCGAAGGCCTCACCGGAGCCACCCTCAAGCGCATCCTCGCAGACGCCGGATACAGGGGCCATAATGCGCCCGGCATTTATAAACTCCGCGTCTTCACCGCCGGGCAGAAACGCCGTGTCACTCCGGCCATCAAACGCCAGATGAAACGCCGCTCAGCCGTCGAACCGGTCATCGGACACATGAAGAACGAGCACCGCATGGACAGAAACCACCTCGCCCACAAGCAAGGCGATGCCATAAATCCAATTCTCGCCGCAGTTGGCTACAACTTCCGCCTCATCCTCAAATGGATCAGGCTTCTTTTGTCTCTGTTCTGGATAACGTTGGTCAACAAAAACCAAACACGGCCATCGTTAATCGCCGCCTAAACTGTATTCTTCA
>JAJFIJ010000151.1 GCA_021775105.1 Rhodospirillales bacterium
TCTGGAAATCCTGATCTGGGGGCCGGTGATACTGGCTCTGCAACTGATTGCCTACCGGTTCACGGACCTGATCCTGCGCGATTTACCCGAACGGATAATTGCCGGAGAAATCGGCCCGGCCATCCTGCTGGTGTCGATCAAACTGGCTGTCGCCAGCGTCAATGCCGCCGCTGTCACCGGATAGACGGTCAGGGGGATTCCAATGCGCCGTCTGGACTGGATCGTTGTTATCGTCCTGATTATTGGCGCCATTGCCAGCAAGATGGCCGATTTTGGATCGAAAGTGCCGGACAACGTCAACCCCCGCCGCCCCGGCCTCCAGCATTTTTCACCTGATCTCTGGGATGCGGAAACCCGGGCCTGGCTGTCAGAGCGACCGGCACAGCAAAAATCACAACTCTTTTCCGGCGGACTGCCAAATGAAGGCCTGATTGAAGACGATGGTGAATACAAATCATCCGTTGGTTCGGCTTTTTCCGTGTCACGTAAGGGCGTGTGGTTGACGGCACGGCATGTCGTCGAAGGATGCAGCAAAACCGCTATCCAGAAAGAAAAGAAAAAATATATTCGCGTCAGCCGGACATTTCTTCATCCAAAGGCTGACGTCGCCATCATCTGGACCAAAGGTGGCTCGGAAGAACTGCCCCTCGCCCGCCAGATGAACAGTGGTCGCGACGGTTATAATGTCGGTTTTCCTACCGGCCAACCCGGCGCCGTTCATGCCCGCCTGATCGGCGAGATGACAATTCGCCATACCAATCGGCGCAACCGCCAGCTTGGTTACCGTGAACGGGTCAACGCCTGGGCAGAACGTTCACGCATTCCCGACCGCAGCGGCTCTTTGGGGGGATTGAGTGGCGGTGCCGTTCTCGATGATCAGGGGCGGGTGATTGGCATTGTTCAGGCTGAATCAAGTCGTCGTGGTCGGATCATGACGGCAACGCCCTCAACCATCAAAGACGTCTTCCAGCTTGCCCGCGTCACCTATCCCGCACTGGCCAGCACTGTCAGTCAACTGAAACCCGGCAAAGACGACTACCCCGACGTTGCCCGCAACCTGATTACCTCAATCCGGGTCGCCAAGGTATTTTGCCTGGTTGAGTAGGGCTTCTACTGCCAAAGTTACTAGAGTTTATTCCAAATCTCTCTTGCTGCTGTTTTTTGGTCCGCGCTATAAAAATAAAACCGAACCTTTGCCTGGTCGGCAAGCTTTAATATAGCGTCATTGAGCTCTCCAATTGGGCGAGGCTCGCCATCCTCATCATCCTTGACTAGAATGTTGACAAGAAACTCGTCCCCATTTCCAGCAAATTGCTTAAACCCCTTTTTAGGGGCATAGTCTTGAAAAAATGAGATGTTTGCTTCTCCCAATGCTAAAGCAAAGTTTGCTATTTTCCTTTTTGCTGGACCCCGGTGAGGGTTTTTATTGGGTTCAAAACATGCGAATAAATCACGTTTAATAAATCGCTGAGCTAGCTCAGTTGGATTTCCAAAGTTCCCCTCCGCAATTTTTTTTATAAAAGACAAAATTGAGCTATCATCAAGTTTTTCATAATAAAGGAGGCGTTCCTCATCTGGAACTTTAAAGTATCGGCATAAAGGATCGTCGGCGAAGGAATTGTCTAACGCACTTGGATCAGCAAGGACTCCGTTCAATATTTCTCTTACCAACACCTCTATGCCGCGGGTTGTTTTGTGAAAATAGATATTCGAATACATATGAAAATATGCAATCAGGTATTCTTCAATAGTTGATTGCCCCTTATTCGACACCACGAACGCATATTCAGTCACATCTGAATCGACATCAAGATTGACTTGTTCAATAGTTAGGCTGTCAAACACCCATTCCAAGTCAATTTTTCCGTAGTCAGCGCCACAGAAATAACGATCTCTTGTGAGAAAATCTAGACGGTCTGCATCCAATTGGCTCGATACAATACTAGAAAATGCATGTTCTCCAGGCTCAGTATTAAAAAATGAAAGTGTAGCATTTAAAAGAGCTTCTCCATGATCTGATGCCTTAAGAATATTGGAGATTTCTGGTTTTTCTATTAGCTTTAAAGTGTATTCTTCATGATGGGCTGTCACTCCAAGCTTATCTGAAACTGATTCGAAGACATGAGAGTAAGGGCCATGACCAATATCATGAAGTAACGCCGCACATAACGTAGCGCTTTCCCATAATTCAATATCAAAACCTAAGTCATTTCCAAAAACTTCATTCCTTTTGAGTGCAGTCAGCATTCTGCGTCCCATTTGCATAGCGCCAAGCGAATGTGAAAATCGCGAATGACTCGCGCCCGGATATACAAATTCCGAAAAACCTAATTGTTTAATTCGCCGTAATCGTTGGAAAGGGGATGTCTGAACAAGATTCCACAAAACCTCGTCGAGCTTATTGCGGCCAGAAAACTTGATCAGGTTGTGAATGGGGTCGCGTATTCTCTGATCCCGCATGCTTTGAAGAAACTTTCAGAAAATAATACTTTAGGACACGACTTCCAAAACCTTGGCGACCTTGCTCATCACTCTATCGGTCGTTTTGCTTGGTTTCATTTCTTTTGTAGCAGTAATTGCTTCAGCAGGCGACTTTCCTGCAGAGATGAAGAACGCAATCGTAGAAGCGACTTCAAGTTCAATTGTTGAAAAGTCGGACAATTTTTGAAGTGTTTCGCACCAAGAGAATTCAGCGGCATCTGCTACATCATCATCTGGAAGAGTATAAACTGACTGAAACAGACGAGAAGATCCGACAACCTTCATCTCTTCATTTAATTGGCCGGTCATAGTCAGTATTTCTGTCATGCGCGCAACATCAGAACTGAACGGTCCGTAGTGGTGGATTGAAAATTTAGTATCAACTTCCGCCCCTGCGTATTGCAGAAGCATAACAAGTTTCTGCAGGCGCTTTTTTCCTTCAATTTTCTGATCCGGAAGATTACGGAGTAAACTCAGTATAAATTTATCTGCTTGCATATTCACTCCCATCACTACAGTTCCTATTTTGTTCTTATTATTGCAAATTCCATTTATAATTGAAACCATGAAGTTATTTTTTTGATAACACAAAATATAGAAATCAGATACTATTAATTAACAAAATATAGTCAATTTAGTATTAATCTCCAATATGCTTAGCTCATCATGAATTAAAACCACATTGGGTAATACTACAATGGCACCCCGGCCCGTGCCCGGGCACGGGTCCAGATCGCTTCGATATCTTCCAGAAAAACGAGATCCTTGTCAGCCGACATACTGGTCCAGTCGCCCCTTGCGATTTCACTGTCCAGTTGCCCGGCACCCCAGCCAGCATATCCCAGAACGACCATGCGTTGCTTCGGACCCTCTCCTTCGGCCATATCCTCGATCACCATATCCTGGTTGGTAATTGACAGATCGGAATTGATCTTGATGGTGCCCGGAATTTCGTAGTCGGAACTGTGTAACACGAAAACCTGGCCGCGTTCGACGGGGCCGCCGTACCGCATTGAAATGTCACCTTCGGCACGATCACTTTCAAACCCGAACCCCCTGACCAGTTCCTTCAGCGGTCCGGTTCCATAAAGACGGTTGATGACCAGACCAAACGCACCCCTGGCATCGTGCTCGACCATCAGGACAACGGTCCTGGCAAAGTTTGGATCCATCAGGTCAGGTGTAGCGACCAGCAGTTTGCCAAACAGATAAGGGGACCCACGGGTCTCAGACCGTTGACAAAGTCCTCGCCATTGGCGGGGACTTTTGATTCAATGGGATATGTTAAAAAAACCTTCTGCGCAACAAACCGAACTTGAGATGGTGACGCTTGAGAGTTTGGTTCCGCCCGATCACCTGCTTCGCAA
>JAJFIJ010000152.1 GCA_021775105.1 Rhodospirillales bacterium
CATTGAGATTGATCCGCGAACGCTCGATGAAGACAAGGCCAAAGCCCTGGCCGATTCCGGGATCAATCGTGCCAGTCTTGGCATTCAGGATTTCAACCCGGATATTCAGCGGGCGATCAACCGCGTTCAGTCGTTTGAGCAGACCAAAGCCGTTGTCAACTGGCTGCGCGATGCAGGCATACAGTCAATCAGTTTCGATTTGATGTACGGCTTGCCCAATCAAAGCACAGACGACGTCAAACGAACCGTTGACCTCAGCCATGAACTTGCGCCGGACCGGCTGTCTATCTTCGGGTACGCGCATGTCCCGTGGATGAAATCGCATCAGAAAATGATTGATGAAAATGATTTGCCGGACGGTCCGGAACGCATGCGCCAGGCCATGGCAGCGGCAGAACGTCTGGAACAGCGGGGCTACCGGCAAATTGGCCTTGATCATTTCGCCAGCCCAGATGACAGCATGACCCAAGCGCTGGACGAAGGTGTCCTGCAGCGGAACTTTCAGGGCTATACGACAGACACGGCACAGACACTTCTTGGTCTGGGATCGTCGGCGATCGGCAGTCTGGCCGAGGGGTACGTACAAAACGCCCCTTCCATGCGCCAATACGCTGACGCGGTAAAGTCAGGTAAATTCCCGATCGTCAAAGGTTTCGAATTGAGCACAGAAGACCGCCTGCGGCGCAGCGTTATCGAGCGTCTGATGTGTGACCTGAGTGTTGATCTCGATGAGGTTGGTGTCCAATACCGATCCGGTGACATCAGTCTGGCTGGTTTCGGCGAAGAAAAAGCCGCTCTCGCAGCAATGGAAAACGATGGCCTTGTCGAGCTTGATGCCAGCCACATCCGGGTTACCGAAACCGGTCGTCCGTTCGTCCGTTCGGTCTGCGCTGTCTTTGACACCTACCTCGCCAGTGGCCGCGGCCGTCATTCACGCGCGGTCTAAGCCTGTCCCGGTTTTGTGTAGTGGCAAGCGGAAAAAGGTTTATTTCCGCCGTAATCACGCTATGTAGATACAGCAATCTCCATTACCGGGTGCTGAGACTTCATGACTGAAACTTCGTTTGCCGACTTGCTGCGTATAATCGGGAAAGGCCCCAATATGTCGCGGCCTCTGGATCAGAAAGAGGCGCGCATTGCGGCCCGGCATATTTTTTCAGGCAACGCTCACCCGATGCAGACCGGCGCGTTCCTGTTGTTGCTGCGCTACCGGGCTGAAATGGCAGAAGAAATCGCTGGACTGGTTGAAGGTGCACAGGAAGTTTTTACAGATTCGACATCCGGTTTCGCCCCCGATCTTGACTGGCCGACTTATGCAGACCGGCACAAACAGCAACCCTGGTTTATCCTTTCAGCCCTGCTGCTGGCCGAAAATGGCGTCACAGTTCTGATGCATGGCGTCGGCGGGGCCGAAGACGGGTACGCACCAAATGGGCCCGTCTTTGACGGACTTGGCATTGAACGGGCGGCCTCGTTTTCCGATGCCAGAACCCGTATATCAGATTGCGGCTATGCCTATCTCGATATCAAATCCTTCTGCCCGGTGGTCGAAGATCTGCTTGATGTCAGGGACACCCTTGGTGTTCGCACTGTAATCAATACGCTGGCGCGTGGACTTAACCCGATGAAGGCCCTCAATCAGGTCATCGGCGTCGCTCACCCGCCTTACATGCCGGCCCATGCCGATGTCGCCAGACTGCTGGGTCAGCCGAAATCCGTGATCATGAAGGGCGGCGGCGGTGAAGCGCAGCGCAATCCCCTGAAGCCGTGCCGGGTGAGCACTGTTTACGATGGCATTATCGGCGAAGAAACCTGGCCCGCGCTGATGCCGGAAACCGGCGTCAACTGGCGCAACGAGACGCTTGACCCGGCCCGCGTTCCGGCGCTGTGGCGGGGTGAACTTGGTGCGCCTGAATCAGAAGCCGCCGTCATCGCCACCGCCGCACTGGCGCTAAAACTTGTTGGCAAAGCCGACAATTTTGAAGATGCTGACAATCTGGCCCTGATGATGTGGGCCGAGCGCGACAAAAACAGATTTGCCGCCTGATCCTGCACAAAGGAGATCGCCATGTCCGTTACCCCGATCAAACAACCCGAAGCGCCCCTGAACGAACAACGCTGCGATCTTGCCGCCGCCTTTCGCTGGACAGCGCGGCTTAACTGGCATGAAGGTATTGCCAATCATTTTTCACTGGCTGTTTCCGACGACGGGTCGCGGTTTTTGGTCAACCCCTACGGGCAGCATTTTTCCAGAATGCGGGCCAGCGACCTTATGGAACTGGACGCCAACAATCCGGAACATGGTGATCTTCCAAATGTTGACCCGACCGCCTGGTGCATCCACGGGGCCATCCACCGCAAGCTTCCCCATGCCCGCTGCATCCTGCATGTGCATTCGAAATATGCCACCGTTCTGGCCACCCTGAAAGACAGCGCGATCCCGCCCATCGACCAGAACACCATGCGCTATTTCAATCGCATCGCCATCGATGACGGGTTTGACGGCATGGGGCTCGGCGACGAAGCTGAACGGCTGGCCGGGGCCATGGGCAACCACTCGACCCTGATCATGGGCAATCACGGGGTGCTGGTTGTCGGCGAAAACGTCGCCCGGGCGTTTGACAATCTCTACTATCTTGAACGCGCGGCGGAAACCCTGATCACCGCCTATTCAACCGGCAGACCGCTGCGGATCGCGCCGGACGATGTGGCCGAAAAAACCGCCCGGCAATGGGAAGACTTTTCTCATTTCGGCGACCATCATTTCGCCGCCCTCCGGGACATTCTTGATCAGGAAGAACCGGATTATCGGGATTAGGGCTTTTTTCTAACCACAAATACGTCGTCGCAGATGAACGCATCTGCTCGGGATTTGTTTGTTTACCACAAATACGTCGTCACAATCATCAGATGCAGAACTGTGCGAATGAAAACGATGGTGATATTGGCTCCCCCGGAAAGAATGAACTAATAAAACGCGGAATTCGATGCTCTGTTGTTTGCTTTCGCGGAGCACAATTCATCAAGGCCGTTTTACTGAATGGAAGTTAAGGCTTCATGCTTGGACTATTCGCCTTCGTCATCGGGTTTGTTGGATTCGGACGCCTGCTGCCGGTCCTGTCGCTGGACGGGACCCGTCTATACGGGTTTCGCTATTTCGGCGGCGGGTTGCTGTTTGTCTTTGCCTTCTATTTTCTGCACATCATTCTTCGCATCGACCTGAGCATCAGCGCATGGCTGGTCATGGGCAGCGCGGGATTGGGCGTTTTATGGTCACTGGTAGACTATCTGCGCCAATCCGAGCGCGACATTCATCAATGGCTGCATCCGATTCCCCTGCTAATCCTGACCGCTGTCGGCTGCATTCTGGTCAATAACGGCATCGGCTATTTGCCGTACTCTGGCGACGAATTTACCAACTGGATTGGTATTTCACGGCAGATTTTCATGGCCGGAAATTACGCAGATATTGCCGACAATATCTGGCTGTACGGCTATACGCCCGGCTGGCGGTTGATGCTGCTGTTTCCCTGGGTCCTGACCTCATCAATCTCCGAAGGAAATTCTGCGGCGTTGCCTTTTGTGATGATGGTTGGATTGGCGGGCATCCTTTATGACATCGTCAGATGGAAACTGTCTGCGTTACCCGGAATTACAGAAAGGCGTATGAGCATTTTCGCCTGGGGACTAACCCTGATTGGCTTGAGCGCACAAATCGCCGGACCAACATGGATGCGGAATTTGCTGATCGAACAACCGCAAATCTACACCCTCTCCGTCTGTGCGATTGCCATCAGCCTGATCCCCTACGCAAAAAACAGTGGACATATATTTGCCTTTTACGCCGGGTTGGCGCTGGCAGGGTCCTATATGTTCAAGGCTGCGGCACTTTCATTTGCGCCGTCGGTTGGCCTGGCGATCCTCATATTATCATTTACCGGATCAAGCTCGTGGACCGAGATATCGAGACGCCTGATTGGTTTTGTAATTCTGGTATTTGCGCCGGTGGTGGTCTGCCTGCTGAGCTGGAAGTGGTACACGCATTCCTTTCCACCAGCATTTTTATCTGTTTTTCAGACGCTTTCATCCGAATACATCGCCAATGCCCTGACTATGGACTGGCGGGATTTGGCAAGCCGGTTTTCCAGCGCCGTCTGGGCCTATATCACTGTCTATAAATGGCCGCTGACAGTTTTCTCATTGTTGGCGCTACTGGGGTCGGCTGTCCGTGGCCGCATTGTACCTCTGCTGTTGTGGGCCGGATTTTTTGTGACTTACATGCTGGCGCTCTATTGGTATCACCTTGGCGCGCTTGGGTCGTATTATTTCGACAATCTGAATTCGGTTGAACGGTTCACCCGAATTCCGTTACAAATTTTGCATACCCTTGGTTTTGTCATCGCTGTCATCGAAATCTTGGGACTGATGGCCGAAAAACGGCTTGCCGGAATCGGCACAATTTTGTCTGGGCGAACAATTGGGGTTTTGTCTATTTTAGCGGTGGCCGGTCTGGGGGCCTACCAAGCCAAACAAATCATGCGCAGCGTCGTAGACGTCACTACCCGCGCCTATCAAAATGTTGATCCGGGCATCAATGAGGCCAAACAGGCCGTTGAAGCCGCAATCCGCTATTTGCAAGATGAGCGCCTGAATAACCCGACCATATTAATAATATCGCAAGGCACCCACCCCGAAGTCCTTAATTACGCCAGATACTTTGCCCAGGGTCTGCGCAGAAAAGGCGGAAAGCCAATCGATATTCTGTTCGATGGCGTGAGCTGGACTCCGAACGAACCCGTAAACACCTGGCAACACAAGATCAGCGCGAACAAAATGCGCGCGAAAATTCTGGCCAGCGATATGATCTGGCCCATAAAAACGGATCCGTGGATAATCTCCGTTCTGACACCTTTGGTTGGCGACCCGGCATGCCTGGATAAACCTCTGGACAACTTCTTCATCCGAAAAATTCAGGGGGATGGGTCACCCGGGTACATCTGTCATTCGAAGGCGAATTAATGCCAGCCAGCACGCGTAACCATCAGGTTTTCAACTGCTCAACCACCAGATCAACCATCCCCGGATCGCTGCCGATCGCGCCGAGATAGCGGACATCGGTCGCCTTCCCGGAGCCCGCAATGATCCCCGGAATATCGTCCCCGGCGTGCAGACCATCGGCGATGAACAGGCCGACAATACAGGTTGGGCCGGAAATGTCCGACAGGACACCGGCAAATTCGGGCGTTTGGTCGAGATAGGCTGTGGTAATCGATTTGAAGTTGGTGATTTTTCGAAGCCGCGCAGCATGACGTTCGGTTGCCTGCCATGAGGCGTCGCTGGCGGTTGATCCGTGACCGACGAGCAGGATTTGCACCTCGCCTTCCCTGAGATCGTCTTGTTCAAGATTTAACCGGATTCGCCGGGAAATCAGCGGGGCAAGACCTTCGGACAAACCAACCGGCTCGCCATAGGTAATCCCCTGCCCGTCCGGTCGGTTTTCTGCGATGCGGGCGGGAATGATTTTTCGGGTGAACAGGCCACCGCACATGAACATCGCCACGACATGGACAGGGCGCTCGCCGAGCCTCTTCAACGCCACCGCAACCGTCGGCTCGCCATAGAGCACGGCACCCTGCACGTCAGCATAAAGTCCGGTTTCACGCAACCGGTCAACCTGACCCAGTAACTGGCGATTGGGGCCTTCACTACGTTCGGAGCCATGACCGATCAGCAACAGGCCCCGATTTGTCGGCCCAGTGGCCCTCTGCTCAGTGACTGGTGCCTGCCGAGAGGTTGATCTTGTTAAAGACATTATATTTACCCGAAGGTTTTTTCATGGGGATACGTTTGACCTCTGTGAGCGTCTTTGCATCGTAGATGACCAGTGCGCCGTCCATTTCCCAGATGCTGACCAGCGCGTACGATCCATCTCTGGTAAATTCAACATGGGCCGCCGTCTTGCCCGGTTGTGGGCGCAGTGTCTTGACGATTTCAAGGGTGCGTTTGTCGATCACGTGCATGGCGTCGCGATCTTTGCCAAAGAATACATCAACCCAGGCGTAGTTGCTGTTTTCATGACTGCGCATGAAAAATCCCGGCCCCAGTGTTTCGATGCGTTTCACGGTTTCCCAGGTTTCCATATCGATGACGCTGACGGAATTTTCACGCAGATGCGGCGTCGCCATCACTTCCCGGCCCTGATACTGAAAAATGATTCCGGACCCCAAATGCGGCATACTGGACAATTCCAGATCGGCAATCTTCTTGCGAACATCCAGATTAACGACCTGGCCCTTTTTGGCGTTGCGCGCCGCACCCATGACTTCCGAATAGGCTTGATCGAAGAAAAAATCATCCATGTAGTCATCGAGCTTGATGCGGCGAATGCCAAAAGGTTGTTCGTCAACGATCACCGCTTCGACCTGACCCTTGCGATAATTATGGACGAAGTTACCGTAAATCGGCTCGGCTTCGGGATCGTAGGAAAGCTCCCAGATCTCCTTGATATCCTTCATCGCGACGATGAAGCTCTGGCGCGGGCGGGCGTTATAGACGGCGCTGACCCGTGACGATTTGCCGTCTTCATCGGCGACCGGAATGACCCGGAACGGCGACAGGTCATCGGCATTCAGCACAACAAGGGAATGCGGCAGGAAGTTGCCAACCATGACGTATTTGCCATCGGACGAGACTGCAATATTGCGGGTGTTGATGCCGGCACGGATTTCAGCAACCGGTTTCAGGCTGTAGAGGTCATATTTACTAACCCAGCCATCACGGGACCCAAAATAGACGAAGCGTCCATCCGGCGAATATTTGGCTCCACCATGCAAAGCGAAACGCGAGGGAAACCGCCAGATCGACTGGAAGCTGTCACCATCCAGAATGGTGACGTGATGATCGCCGGTTTCAACGACGGTGAACAGGTTTAGCGGATCGGACTTATGGACCGGTTTGTCGCCAAGGGTAGCTGTGGCGTTGTGAACAACGTGACTGGCGGTAATTTCGGCCAATCCCCAATCGGGTATCTTTTCCAGCTTTGAATAAACATAATCCGCGACATCAGCGATTTGCTGCTGATCAAGGGTTTCCCCAAACGCCGGCATCTGGGTTGCCGGACGACCATTGGCAATAACCTTCAGTGCCTTTTTCTTGCGAAGACGTTTCAGATTTTCCGGCAACAGGGCCGGGCCAATCCGTCCCAGACGATCATCGCCGTGGCATGCCGCACAATGTTGCTGAAAGACGATCTGTCCCTTGCCACTGTCGGCGGCCTGAACTCCTGCGGTGCTGGTACCCAGTGCGCAAAGTGACAGGGCAAATCCCTTAAGCCACCGCATGGCGTTTGCTCCGGTATGGCGTGTTCTCGACCCGTCCGGCAGTCGGCGCAATGCCGATTTCTTCGTCACTGAGATAACACGCCGGATCTTCGGCCCAGGGGTCATTGGTGATTTGCAGGGCACGAACCCGGGTGTTGCCATTGCAAATGGCAAAATGTGCACAGGCACCGCAACGCCCGTTGATTTTGCGCGGCTGCTGTTTCAGTCCGGCCATGATCGGATCGGACGTATCCATCCAGATTTCCGAGAACGGACGGTCCTTGACGCTGCCGAGATCGTAATGCCACCACATGGTATCCGGATGGACGTTGCCGAGATTGTCGATATTGGCGACATTGACGCCAGAAGAATTACCGCCCCACTGCTCAAGCTTGGCCTGCATATGCTGTTCCAGATCGGGATAATGTTCCCTTACCCAATGCAGGAGATAAACCCCGTCGGCATCATTGTTGCCGGTAACAAAATCACGTTCGCGGCCTTCGCGGGCGTCCTGAAGCGCTGTTTCGAACAGCAGGTCCATGGCTTTTCGGGTGATCTCCCTGCGCGCATCGTCAATCCGGTTGGTATTGCCGCGCCCGGCGTAGTTAAGATGGGACAGATAGAACTTGTCGATGTCCTCATCTTCCATCAACTGCAAAAGCGCGGGCAATTCGTAGGCGTTATCCATGGTCATGGTGAATCGAAGACCAACCTTGAGGTCGCGCTCCTTGCACAGCCTGGCGCCTTTCAAGGAAGCCTCAAAGGCCCCCTCCTTGCGGCGGAAGGCATCATGCGTTGCGCCAATACCGTCGAGACTGATGCCAACGTAATCATAGCCGACGGCGGCAATCTGATCGATATTGGATTCGTCAATCAGGGTGCCGTTGGTTGACAGTGCGGTATAAAAACCCATGACTTTGGCATGGTTGGAAATTTCGTAGATGTCCGGGCGCAAAAGCGGCTCGCCACCGGACAGGATCAGCACCGGCACACGAAAGCCTTTCAAGTCATCCATGACCGTGAAAACCTCGTCGGTCTTCAACTCACCCGGAAAATCCGTATCCGTCGACAGCGCATAGCAATGTTTGCAAGTCAGGTTGCAGCGGCGAATCAAATTCCAGATCACCACAGGGCCTGGCGGATTGCGCTTCGGTCCTAAAGGTGTCGGATTGACGAGCTCTTTCATAAATTGGCTAATTCTAAACATCGTTCGCTCTTTCTATGCGACCAGTCGAAGTCCGGTCTTTTTCAAAATACGTGTGCTGTAAAGGATTTCATGCGCGCCGACGCGATCACCCAGAAGATCCCGAATGATCGCCGCCTTGTTCTCGACTTCGGCGCGGTCGCGACCATGAACCATGGCGAACAGGCTGTAGGGCCAGTCCGGAAGATGGCGCGGACGGTGATAACAATGAGAGACAAAATCTAGCGCTCCCACTTCCCGACCGGCATCGGTGATATCGCAATCATTGACATCCCACACCGACATGCCATTGGCGCCATATCCCAGACGATAATGGTTGGGCACAGCACCAATCCGCCGGATATGACCGGTTTCGAGCATCCGGCGCATCCGGTGCATCACGTCACCCGCATCCAGACCAAGGCTTTCGGCAAGCGTATGATACGGACGTGGAGATAGCGGCAGGCCATCCTGGGTTGCCCGGATGATCAGGCGGTCCGTGACATCAATGGGGCCCGGCGTGTTCATACCGCCAACCTCAAGCCGATGTAATATTCTTCCTGTTTGGGCATGTTGACCACGTCTAAACCGGTTTCTGATTCGATCTCGGCAATCACTTCGGAAATGCGTTCCGGCGTTTCTGTCGCCAGCACAAACCACATATTCAGTTTATGGTCGCGGGCATAGTTATGAGCGACTTCCATGTGATCGTTGACCAGACCGGTGACCTCATCAAAGCGCTCGTCGGGAACGGCAATCGCGGCGAGCGTCAAGCCGCCGCCTAGTCGTTCGGCGTGGTACATGGGGCCGAAGCGACTCAGCAGGCCATCGTCCAGCAAAACCTCCAGGCGGTTGATCAGGTCTTCTTCCGATGTCCCCAGCTTCGATGCGACTTCGGCGAACGGGCTCTCACAAACCGGGAACCCGCCCTGAAGTTCGTTGATGATATGACGATCAAGATCATCCATCAGGCGACACCCTGCTTGAGTACCGGAGGCGCATGATAGCGCGCGCCTTTCTGTTTGAAACATTTACCGCTGAACAGAATGTCACTCGGCCAGTACTGCAAGCCGGTTTCCGTATTCAGTTCCTCAAGCTGGCTCAGCACCGTCTTGCGGTCCTTGCCATGGATCATGCAAAACAGATTGTAGGGCCAGTCCGGCAGGCGGCGCGGACGCTCGTAACAAAGTGTCACACATGCAAACTGAATGGCTTTGTGGGCCATGCCAGCAACCAGTTGGTCCGGCACATCCCAGACAACCATGGCATTCGATGTGTATCCCAGTTCGCGGTGGCGGACGACAATACCAAAACGCTTGATCACGCCTTCAGCAATCAGCCGACGTAATCTGGACAAAACCTGCCCTTCCGACAAACTCAGCCAGCGCCCGACCTCTTCATAGGGCCGGGGGCCGAGGGGCAAACCGTCAGCCAGGGCACCTAACAATCTTTCATCTGTTCCATCAATCATCATTTCAGATCAAACCCCAAATCGATGTGAAAGGAAGTCAGCAGCGGAAGCGCAATGACGTCGATTCCGGTCTGCTTTTCGATCTCGTTCAGCACGCCTTCGACGCCTGCCTCATCGGCAGCTGTTGCGACAAACCACAGATTCAGTTTGTGCTCGCGTTCATAATTATGGTTGACCGCATCGAAGCTGCTAACGATGCCGGCGATCTTTTTCAATCTGTTTTTAGGCACCCGCATGGCCGCCAGCGTGCTCGCGCCGACCGTCTGCGGTTTGACCACTGGTCCGATCCGGCTGACTACCCGGCGCTCCTGAAGACTGCCGAGAATATCAAGCAGTTCTTCCTCCGTTATTCCAAGGCTGCCTGCGACCCTGTCATAGGGTCGCGGCTCAAGCGGGAAATCCCGCTGAAATCCGTTCAGAATTCTCTCTTCCAGTGCAGTCAGGTTTGTCGTCATAGTCCTGTCCTGTGCGCGCGTGCGGCGAGAAATATACCGCTTGGTTTTTGAGCCGGAATTTCTGCCAGACGTTCGAACGTGCGGGTGTCATAAACATCAACCCGATTGGCGTCACGAATCGACACCCAGACCTGCTCACCGCGGGGCGTGAATTCCATGTGCAGAATTGCCTTGCCGGGCTGGAACGAGCGAATGATCTTTCTCGATGGCACATCGATAACCTGCAAGGTATCGTTCAGGGGGTGGGCGAAGTTCACCCAGACCTGGCGACCGTCCGGCCGGGCGACCACAAACACCGGCTGACCGTGAACAGGAATGCGCCCGACCTCTTTCCAGGTTCGCTGGTCGACAACCAGAACTTCATGACGACCGATCGCCGGCAGGAAGATATTGTCACCGGCTTTCGCCCACCCTTCGAGATGGGGCATTTTATAGACCGGCAGTTTTTCTTCGCCTTTACCATACCCGTCAAGAATTCGGGTTATGCCCTTTTCTGTCTGCCAAAGGTCAAGCATGGCAAGGCCGTCTTCACCGAACAGTCCGGCGATATAATAACGCCCGTCATCGGTGACCAGGGCGTCATAAGGCAGCTCGCCGATATCCGTGAATTTGGTGATTTTGGGCGTCCGGCTTTCAGAAAAATCAACGATCCAGGTTTCCCCGGCGTTATACAGGCTGAAGACAAATTTCTGTCCCGGAATGTCGACCAGACCAATCGTCTTGGACTGAGTGCCATCGGCGGCAATCGCCGGAATATCGGCAACCAGTTCAAGCGTTGCGCTGTCGAAAACCTTGATCCCGCCTGGTTTGTAATTGGACACCGCAACCAGAGACCCGTCTTGCGAAATTGCTCCGCCAATGCTGTTGCCCGCCTGGATAACCCGCCCGACAATTTTTCCGGTCAGGATATCAAGCTTGGTCAACCCGCCATCGCGGCCAAATATGAAGGCATAGCGTTCATCACGGGAATAGACGGCAGATGCGTGACTGAGATCGCCAAAACCTTCGACGCGGCGAAGTTCCGTGCGTCCGGATGTCTCGATAATTTTGACTGATCCTGTTGCGCGCTCAATAACGATACCAAGGTCACCGGTCGCCCGCAGTCCACCATCCGCTTGCGCCCAACTGGCGACGGTCACCGCAGCGAAGGCGATGACGGCAAGAAAAAATGATTTTATAAACCCGTTCATTGCGGCAAGCCCTTTTTCAATTGCTCGACGATCCATCTGGCTTCACCATCCTGAAATTGTGTACGCCAAGGCGGCATCGGCGTTCCGGGCAATCCGTCGAGAACGATTTCTGTCAGGGCTTCGGTGTCCTTGCCTTTCAGGTTTTCGGGCAACAATGCCGAACCCAGTCCGCCCTTCATGGTCAGGCCGTGGCACGAGCCGCAATCCTGAACAACCAGATTGAAAAGTTCGGCCTGACGTGGGGCTGATGGTGCCCAGGTTGAAGCCCCGGTTGTCGTCCATGTTGACATCAGGACGCCTGATCCCATTACGATTACCAAAGCTATGATCGCAGTTTTAAGCACTTTCGCGCGCCTCCACCGGACCGGCACCGCCTTGCTCGTGATCGAAACCGAGCGCTTTCGTCAGTTCAACGACACGTCCGATAATAAACAAAACAGGTCCGGAGAATTCCAGTTCGGTCAGGTCTTTCGATATCTCGCCGAGAGTTGAAATCAGGCAACGCTGGTTGGGACGCGTTCCGTTGTTTACAGCGGCGATCGGTGTCGATGCTGACAACCCGTTTTCAATCAGGCGCAGCGTAATCTGTGCCAGATTGGTGACACCCATATAAACGACAAGTGTGGTGTTGGGATCAGACAGACCTTTCCAGTCCCAATCCAGTTCGCTGTCGGCGGAGCAATGTCCGGTGATAAACCGTGCGCCCGTGGCGTATCCCCGGTGGGTCAGGGGAAGACCGATAGCGGCAGCGCAGGCGGACGCCGACGTGACGCCCGGAATGACTTCAAAAGAGACCCCGTTGGCGTGCAGGTGCGACGCCTCTTCGCTACCGCGTCCGAACAGAAACGGATCGCCGCCCTTGAGACGCATCACGCTCCGGCCTTCACGAGCGAGATTGACGAGGATATCGTTGATATCTTCCTGAGGAACCGGATGAAAGCGCGGCTGTTTGCCGACATTGATACGCGACGTTCCGGTCGGCACCAGGTCCATAATTTCATCAGAAACCAGGCGATCATATACAACGACCTCAACCTGATCGAAAATTTTACGTGCTTTAATGGTCAGTAAATCGGGGTCACCCGGTCCTGCACCTACGAGATATACTTTTCCCGTTTCCGTCACCGTCTGTCTCCTGTTCTTGACCCGACTTCGACATATGTCGACGACGTGCGGCGGTTTTTGATCGTGATCCATTATTTATCATGCGAGCCAGGATACTGACTTGATCTTGATCAATAACGACGGATTTGGATGTGCGCCATACTATATAAAGAGAGAGAAAAATCCCCCGGAAGACCTTATTGAAAAAGTGCTTACTCTTGATCCGGATCAAGGAGGGGTAGATTTAATCAGTCTAAAACGCAGGACTATCTGTGAATATCTCAATGGAGAGATCAACATGAAAACTTCTAGCGTAAAGGCTTCTGCCCTGGCTTTAGCGGTGGGTGTCGGCATTACGTTCGGCATGACTCCGTCGTCAGTCACGGCAGCCGAGCCGACCCTTTCCGAGAAAGATTTCGAGGAAGCAAAACAACTGTACTTCCAGCGTTGTGCTGGTTGTCACGGCGTGCTCCGTAAAGGCGCGACCGGGAAAAGCCTGGAACCCAAAGTGACCAAAAAACTTGGTCAGAAGCGTCTTGAAAAGATCATTACGCTGGGTACCGAAGGTGGCATGAACAACTTCGATGACCTGTTCAGTAAAGAAGAGATCAAGAAGCTGGCGACTTATATCCAGATGGATGTACCTCCGCCTGCTGAAATGGGCCTCGCGGAAATGAAGAAACGCTGGAAGACATATGTCAAACCAGCAGATTATCCCAAAAAACCACAGCATGCGCTGAACTGGGAAAACTTTTTCATGGTCATCCTGCGTGATGCAGGCATGATCGGCATCATCGATGGCGATACCAAAAAGGTCGTTACCAAGGTCAACACCGGATATGCCATCCATGTGTTGAAAGAATCTTCTGACGGTCGTTTCTGGTTTACCCAGGGTCGTGATGGACTGATGTCGAAAATCGATCTGTGGATGAACCCGCCGAAAGTTGTGGCAACCGCGCAGATCGCATCTGACGCCCGTGATGTTGCGGTCTCCCATTATGGTCAGTGGAAAGACAAATATGTTATCGGCGGTGGATATTGGCCTCCGCACTTCGTTATTCTGGATGCGGAAACCATGGAGCCGCTTAAGGTTGTCTCTACGCGTGGTGTTAACATCGACGGTGAATATGTAAACGAAGCCCGTGTGGCCGCCATTTACAACACCCCGAACGCACCGACATGGATGGTTGCCGTCAAGGAACTGGGGCAGATGTGGCAGGTCGACTATTCCGATCTCGACAACCTGCGCATCGAGCAGATCAATACCCACAAGTTCCTGCACGATGGTTTCTTTGATCCGACACAGCGCTATTTCCAGATCGCGGCGAATGCATCCAACCGGATGGAGTTTATCGATACGGAAACGCGTAAAGCTGTTGGTTCACTTGAAACCGGCAAAAAACCTCACCCGGGTCCTGGTGCAAACTGGGTCGATCCGAAGTGTGGTCCGGTTGCGGGTACCGTTCACCTCGGTGAAGGTAAAGTCACGGTCTGGGGCAATGATCCAAAGGGTCACCCTGATCAGGCTTGGAAGACGTGCTATTCGGTTGAGTCCGACGGGCCGGGTCTGTTTATCCGTACCCATCCGAACTCTCCGTACGTTATCTTAGACCAGACCAAACATCCGGAGCCGGAAGTTCAGCAGGCCATCAAGGTCCTCGACAAGAAAACCGGCAAGATCATCAAAACGATCCAGGTTACGGATCAGGAGTTCGGTCTCGCTGTTCACACCGAGTTCAATGATGACGGCTCAGAATTCTGGGTATCTGTCTGGGTTCGTGGTGGCAAGAAAAACTGGAAAAAGGGTGAAATCGTTGTCTATGACACGAAAACCCTGAAGGAGAAGACCCGTATTAAAGGGCTCGAAACTCCGACCGGTAAGTTCAACGTCTCTAACCGTGTTCATCACAGGACATAAAATCTGAGACGTTAGATTAGGCGGGCAACCTTTATGGTTGCCCGCTTTTTCTAAATTTTTTCTGAATTTTGATTTAAAATCAGTCATTTCAGACTGAATTACCAAGACGAAGATCGCGCAAAGGATTGCAAAATGATTGGTCGATTGTGGAACTGGTTCTGGAGCCCAACAGCGAAATACGCTTGGGGGACCATCTTTGTTGTTGGCGGCATTTCCGGAATCATTTTTTGGGGTGGGTTCCATACCGCAATGGAAGCGACCAACACGCTGGATTTCTGTATATCGTGTCATGAGATGGAAGATAATGTTTATGCCGAATACAAAGAAACCGTCCACTATCAGAACCGCTCCGGTGTTCGGGCAACATGCTCGGACTGCCATGTTCCAGATCCCTGGCTCTATAAGGTCGTCCGCAAGATTCAGGCGTCAAACGAATTGCTGCACAAGGCTCTTGGTACGATCGATACGCCGGAAAAATTTGAAGATAATCGACTGAGGCTGGCTAAAAATGTCTGGAAAGCAATGAAAGAAACGGATTCCCGCGAATGCCGTAATTGCCATACGTGGGATGCGATGACGGACAAAAAGCAGAAACGCCGGGCCTGGAAGCGCCATGCCGAAGCCAAAGAAGAGGGCATGACCTGCATCGATTGCCACAAGGGTATAGCACACCGGGCCGTACACAAACTGCTTGATGAAGATGAAGATCCATATGACGGCAAACCTGACAGTCGCCGTCTGCCGTCGAAAGCTGCCGAGGCCGCTGCCAAAGCGGCTGCCGAAGCCGAAGTCGCCGCAGCCAAGGCCGAAGCAGACCGCATGGCAGCCGAAGCCGCCGCCAAAGCCAAGGCAGAGGCAGAACAGAAAGCCGCGGAAGCAGCAGCGGCAAAAACCACTGAAATGGCTGTCGCATCCGGATCAGGAGATGATGGCAATTGGGATAATGTTGCCGGTCAGGACATTGTCATGCTGTATCCGGGACAGGCTTCTCTGGAGTGGGTTCTAAACGGTAGGGACCATGGTGGCGGACGCGCCGTTCGGCGCGCCGGCGACCGCTGCGCTGAATGCCATAAAGGTGAAGAAGCCGATATGGGCAAAAAAATTGTCACCGGTGAAAAAGCGGAAGCCACGCCGATTCCCGGCAAACGGGGTTCCATCAAGGTTAATGTTAAAGCAAAACATGATGGTGAAAACCTGACCCTGCGTTTCCAATGGCCGGACGCCGGTCATACACCCGTACCGTTTGTTGACGGCGGCAAGATGGACCCCGCCAACCAGATCAAGCTGGCCGTCATGTTCGACGACGGCAAAGTTGAGATGGCTGAACAGGCCGGATGCTGGGCAACGTGTCATAACGATTCGCGCTACATGCCGGATGCGCCCAAAGCCGATGCGCTTGGTGCAGCCGGTGATGTCGGCAAGATTATCGACATCGCTGACGGCATCACCAAATATGTCAATGACAGCCGAACCGAACTGGAATACAAGGGCAAAAATAAAAAACCCCGTGGAGCCTGGGATAAACTGGTTGAAAAAGCGGAACTCGACAGCAAGATGGCTGAGGGCGTATTCATGGATCTTATTCGCTTCAAGAGTGGAGAGGGTGGAAAAACCGAATCCGGACACATCCTGGCTGAACGTGTTATGACAACAGCTGATAAAATCACCTCTAACGGTGTTCTGACCGACGGTGTTTGGACCGTAACAATCACGCGCCCGCTGAAAGCCACTCAGGCTGGTGGCGTGTCGTTTGAACCTGGCACCCTTTATACCATGGGGTTTGCCATTCACGACGATTACACCAGTGCGCGGTTCCATCATGTTTCGCTTGAATACAGGCTAGGATTGGATAATGCCGATGCGGAAATTAATGCGATCAAGCAGTAAGATTGTACTGACAATTGCCTTGGTAGCGGGAACACTCTTCCCCGCCACCAGATTGGCAAATGCCGGAGGCGGAGAGATTGAAGTTACACCGGAACGGGCAGCGGCCTGTGCCAAGGCCGATAAACGTTACGCCAAACTTTATCCCAATGCCCCCGATGATGGCGCGGTTATTGTCAAACTCTACAAATACAATTTTTGCCCGGCCAATGTGACCGTCAAACCAGGGACCACGGTTCGCTGGATCAATGTCGACAAACGCACATCCCATAGTGTCTGGCTAAAAGACGCCAAGATTGATGAATCTGAACGCTTCTTCCCGGAAGAAACCTGGGAATACACATTTGATAATCCCGGCCAATATCCTTATCTGTGTGGCCCGCACTGGAAAGACGAAGGCATGCGGGGGTTTGTTAAGGTCCAACCCTAGGTACAGCAGCAGGCGGATTTGCCGCGCTCTGATGTCCCGCTTCCTGAAGTAATGTCCATGCACGTTTTTTTCTCGTATGCGTTTCGCCCGTTTTTTCTGTTCGCCTTTGTCTATGCGTTCGTCGCGATGAGTGCCTGGCTTTTCTGGATTGGACTGCATGCCGCAGGCGGCGACGTTCTGGAAATGAGCATTTCACTACCCCCTTACCAGTGGCACGCTCATGAAATGCTATTCGGATATGCAATGGCGGCCATCACCGGGTTTTTTCTGACTGCCGTTCCCAACTGGACCAATACCCGCCCGGTACAGGGACCGACACTAATCGTTCTTGCCGGCACATGGATTGCCGGGCGGTTGGCAATCTGGTTCTCAGCCTATTTACCGGAGCCAATGGTCGCGGTACTGGACATGTCGCTGATCCTGATGCTTCTCGGGCTTGTTCTGAAGGCATTGAGCGCGCGCTGGTCAAAGCGAAATGTCATTTTCGTGCCGATATTATTGGGTTTGTTGGGGGCCAATCTGCTGGTCCATCTCGAGCAGATGGGCATTACCGAAGATACCACTGCGATGGGCCATATTTTGGCCCTAAACGTCATCCTGATACTGATTGTGATTATCGGCGGGCGGGTGGTTCCGGCGTTTACGACAAACGCGCTCAGACGTCAGGGCGAAGAAAACCTGCCGCAATCCCATCCGCTGTTTGATATCGCTTCAATTCTGTCGATGGTGCTGATTGCGGTCAGCGATCTCATTGCACTTGATGACGACCTGAGGGGTGCTGTAACCGTCTTCGCCGTTGTGGCCAACCTGTTGCGTATCAGAAACTGGCAGACTACCAGAACCCTGTCAGAACCTATCGTCTGGATCATTCATCTCGCTTATGTCTGGCTGATCGCCGGGCTGGCCCTCAAGGCGTTCGCCCTGTTCAACCCTGATCTGTCTGAGGTGACGGCCATGCACGCGCTTACTGTGGGTGCCGTAGGGTCGATGACCATAGGCATCATGACACGTGCCGCACTGGGCCATACCGGACGCCTTATTCATGCATCGCCGGTAATGGTTGCCGCATTTGCAATGATGTCTCTGGCCGCATTGATCAGGGTTGCAAGCCCAGCATTGTTTCCCGAATTTTACAACGAAGCCATGCTCGTTTCCGGCCTGCTGTGGATTGCTCTGTTTTTTGGACTATCCTGGATATTCTGGCCCGTTCTGACACGACCGCGCGTCGGTACTTGATTTACCCCCCCCCTCAACAACCAATTGAAGCGTGGACCTCCATCGGATCAATTTGACAATATTCATGTAACGCACGGACGTCGCTGATAACGACCCGGTTCTGTTCTGTTCGAACCCCCTGCTTGCGTAATTTTGCCAGAATCCGCGACAAGCTTTCGGGCTGCATGCCAAGGCGACGTGAAATCAGCGTTTTATCGTAAGGCAGAACGACAACGGCGGACCCCTCATCGACGGAGCAGAGTTTCAGCAGAAACTCGACAACACGCTGGGTTGCTGAACTGGTTTTTAATTGCTCTACATCAACGACAAATCCGTGCAGGTGCTTTGACATCGAAGCCAGCATGTTCAGGGCAATTTCCGGCTTGGAACGAATGTGCGAACGGAAAACACTGCCGAGAACAGGAAGTACGCGGGCATCTTCAGCGACCTGGGCTGATGCCGGATATCCCTGATCGAGAAAAGTAGCCGCTTCCGCCAGAATTTCACCCCGGGTAAAGACACCCAGAACCGCCTCATCCCCGTCGGCCGTTTCCCGAAACACCTTCACCCATCCGTACAGAACTATATAAAAGCAATCTGCCGGATCATCCCGATGAAACAGAACCATACCTTTACTCACATCCCGAGGAACGCTGCCTTCAAGGATATTACCCAAAAACTCCTTCGGGAGGTTCGCAAACAGGGGCAGTTGTCGAACAAGAGCCATATCAGAGTCGGCAAGCATTCTAACCTCGTCTATCAATTCAAGAACCGGCGACAATATGTCAGAATGGAATTTCCCCGGCTTTGACATAAATCAAGGAGAGTTTCCCCCTTTTACTCATAATCAGGTTCCAATTAGATACAAGTGCCGTTGCTTTGACAACGTCAGGTGCCGTTTTGCAATCAGAGGATAAAGATGATGGACTATCGGGCTTTTTTTCAAAATTCCGTTGATACAATCAAAGCTGAGGGGCGTTATCGCGTATTTGCCGATCTGGCCCGTCAGGCCGGAAATTTCCCCCATGCGATCAATCACCGTGATGGTGGCAAGGAAAATGTCGTCGTCTGGTGCTCCAACGACTATCTGGGCATGGGACAGAATCCGGTTGTTCTCGATGCTGTTATCGATGCGGCCAGGACCTATGGATGCGGTTCCGGCGGGACGCGAAATATTTCCGGCACGACCCATCTGCATGTCCTTCTGGAACAGGAACTTGCCGATCTGCACGGCAAAGAATCGGCTCTGCTGTTTACCTCCGGGTTCGTCTCGAACGACGCGGCGATTTCGACCATCGCCAAACTGTTACCCGAATGTGTGATTTTTTCCGACGCCCTCAATCACGCCTCAATGATTGACGGCGTGCGTCACAGTGGTTGCGAGAAAAAAATCTTCCGCCACAGCGATCTTGACCATCTCGAGCAATTGTTGAGTGAAACGGACCCCAATCGCGCCAAACTGATCGTCTTTGAATCGGTTTATTCGATGGATGGAGATGTGTCTCCGATCGGAAAAATTTGTGATCTTGCCGATAAATACAACGCCATGACCTATCTCGACGAAGTTCATGCGGTTGGCCTTTATGGTCAACAGGGCGGCGGTATCACTGATCGCGACGGATTAGCTGATCGTGTCGATGTTATTGAAGGCACGCTTGCTAAAGGTTTCGGTCTTATGGGCGGGTATGTCAGTGGATCATCAGCCCTGATTGATGCCATTCGCTGCAATGCGCCCGGATTTATTTTTACTTCAACCCTGCCACCCAGCGTCGTCGGCGGAGCCCTGGCATCGGTCAGGTACGTGCGGACGCACAATGAGTTGCGTGAACAGCATCAGGAACGGGCCGCCCGCCTGAAAGTGCTCGTTGAAGAGGCGGGTCTGCCGTTAATGGAGTCGCATACCCACATCGTACCCATACAGGTTGGCGACCCGGTTCGCTGCAAACGGGCGACAGACATGCTGC
>JAJFIJ010000153.1 GCA_021775105.1 Rhodospirillales bacterium
TCAAAACACCATAGGCCATGCTTGCCGAAATACCGAGCCTGAACTGCCCGCAGTTTCCTCCCCTGAGGCTTGTCCGACACCTGCCGAACCGTGCCCAGGGCCAGCACCGAGATACGGCAGATGTCCGACAACCCTTAACAAAATTTGCCGAAATGGTCAATTTAGAAACCCGTCTCCTATCGGCACACCAGCGGCCAATATTCGTGGTAAATTGAAATCTGATCTAAAAATGACCGCTGTCACCTTGGGTTTCAGACGAAATCGAGGGGTTCGAATTTAGAGCGAAAATAGCCATTATCGGCCATTGTTAGTGTTGCCAAAAATTCAGAAAATCGCAGAAATTTGACGGCCGCTTTCAACGAAGAGCAGCCACAATTGATGTTCCGGCGGTGATTTACACCAGACCCTGCAGGCGGCGTAACCGTATCTGGATCACGGTTTTCTCGAACTCGACAACAATGCGGCAGAACGTTCAATGCGCCCCATAGCGTTGGGCCGTAAAAACTATCTGTTCATGGGATCCGAGCGTGGCGGTAAATCGGCTGCCATCGCCTATACGCTGATCGAAACTGCAAAACTCAACAATGTCGATCCGCAAGCTTGGCTGACAGATACACTCACCAGAATTGCCGACCATAAAATTAATCGTATTGATGAGTTACTACTATGGAATTACACTCATAACTGAGCATATTGTGATATCATCAGATCATCGAGGGGGTGTTCGGCGGATGTATTGGCTCTCCCTATTGTTGTACATGAGGACAAAAAATTGAGAGGGACCATCATGAAAGCCATCACATTCTCGGCGACCCTACTTCTTTGTGTTTTTACTCTACCGTTCAACCAGAACAAGGCTTTCTCGTTAGAGACGCCGCAGTTGCGAGAAGTAACTAACATGGTTACCGAGCTATGTGCTGGAGGTAGTCATAGTGGTGAAAAATCTTCATATCAGGTATCAGGGGAAGGTGAAGTTGGCGTTTCAATATTGATAAAGGCACTTATTGATGCCGGTATCGAAGGGCGGTTCATAATTAACAAGACGGAGTGGGAAAACATCGAAGCAATTGCATCGGACCGGAGAACGCAGGCCGGCCAAAATAATTGTTTGTCTGTAGTGCTTCCAATTATGATTGAAGCCTTAAGTTCTTCATCTGATAGAATTTCATTTCCATACCCATTAAGCCCGTATGCAACATGCTTCAGTCACTCCAAAACAGGGTTTTGTAACTCTTGTAGAGCGAACGTAAATCTTAACAATAAGAAAAGCACTCTGGTTCAGGGAAAAACATGGAAGTTTGTTTGTCCAAATATGGACCCTTCACGCAAATACACTTTACGTCTCGACGCAAGTACCTGGGTAAGCAGAGCACCGTTTGATCTTAACACTGTAGGTAGTTGGATCCAATTGGCGATGCGGAATTCGAACGGAAGCGATGCTTCTCGGGAACCGCTACAAAAAAACAAAGCGAACTCCCCAATCGATGAATCTCTTTGGATAGAGCAAGCGGAGCCTAACGAAACAAACCTGCAGTTTTATTTAGGGTTTAGCCATTGCCAAGCTGGCGGGGATCAACACGGGGCAAATTCACTGTGTTCACTTAAGGGAACTGTTACCGCAGAATAAGAAATCGCTCACGCGTTAGACTGCATTCACGATGATCGATGATACGCACCCTTTCGCGAATATGAAAAATGTAATAGGTCCAGATTGCATTGAAAAGTTGAAAGTCAGTCAACCAATTATGACCGTTTCGGGTCAATCTCAGCCGAAATTTCCACCCGATAAAGGCGTCTGGTCTGCCATCAACAGCGGTCAATTCTCAAAGTTAATGAGAAATTTCTCACTTTCTGTGAAAACCGACAACGGGGTCGACTGTCGGCTTGAGCAGAAAAAAAATTCAGTCCGGCGCTGTCCATTCGGTGCCTTGGTAACCGCTTGCATCATCCAGCCTGCGGGTGATTTGTCCGTCGGGCAGTGCCGAAATGATCTCGCTGATTGCCAGCCCGCTTTCGGGATGTGTCCAGTCCGCAGCCAGATCGTCAAGCGGCAGCATGACAAACGCCCGCTCCGTCATCCGGGGGTGTGGAACTGTGGCGTTTATGCCCTTCTTGGTGACATCGTCGATGACCGTCTGGTCGTAGGCGATCAGATCAAGGTCCAGTATCCGCGGAGCGTTGGCGACGCTGCGCCCGCGCCCGGCCTTCGTTTCAATCTCAAGCAAGGTGCGAATTAACTGATGTGGAGTTAATTTCGTTTCGACCTCGGCAACGGCATTGATATACCAGGGGTGATCCGCCACAGGGACGGGTGCACTCTCATACCAGTGAGAGCGGCGGACGACCCGGATTTCTGCCTGATTCAGCGCATATAGTGCAGCACCCAGGGCGGCGCGGGGCGGGCCGTATCGTTGAGATGGCAGATTGGCACCGAGGCCGATGAAAATCACAAAATCTCTCCTCTTCCAGGTGAATTCAATCAAATCTCTATGTGAAAGGAAAGACTGGGGTTATGATTGGGTATATTTTCGGTTTTGCCCGAACGGCGAAACCTCTGATGCCCGAACGATATTATAGCGGCCGCGTCTGTATTTTTATAAAGGATTTTGATTTTGCAATTTCATCCCGAAGAACGTCTCGCGCTGTTTATTGATGGCTCGAACCTTTATGCCGCCGCCCGTGCGCTCGGTTTTGATATCGATTATCGCCGGTTGCTCAAAATGTTTCAGGCCAAGGGCAGGTTTGTCCGCGCCCTCTACTATACGGCGCTGATTGAAGATCAGGAATACTCGCCAATCCGTCCTCTCGTCGACTGGCTTGATTACAACGGCTATACCATGGTGACCAAACCAACCAAGGAATTCACAGACAGCTCCGGGCGGCGTAAAATCAAGGGTAACATGGATATCGAACTTGCTGTCGGTGTCATGGAATTGATGGATACGCTTGATCACGCGGTCATTTTCTCCGGTGATGGTGATTTCAGAAGCCTGATCGAAGCCGTTCAACGCAAGGGTCTAAGAGTTAGCGTGGTCAGCACCATGCAGTCCAGTCCGCCGATGATCGCCGATGAACTGCGTCGCCAGGCCGACTGTTTCATGGAACTTGCTGATATCCGCCCTGAAATCGAGCGTCAGGGCAGTACGCGGAACCCGGTTCTGCCCGAAGACCTGCCGATGGAAACGGTTTAAGGGTCAATAGGCAAACTCATGCAGGAACCACGTGAACCGGGTCGCGATTGTGATGTTTGTCCGCGTCTGGTCGAATACCGCCTTGA
>JAJFIJ010000154.1 GCA_021775105.1 Rhodospirillales bacterium
CCGCGCGCGGATCAGGCAAACACTCAAAACAGGCCTCAAATTCTTCCATCGACGTTTCCCTCCCGTTAGGTCAACGCCATTCAAAACTCCATCGGTTCCTTTTTCGTTAATTCTGAAATCTTCATATGCGATTCCCCTGGCCATGGATATCACCTACATTCCCATGAAGCGTGGTTTTGTGTATCTTGCCTGTGTTGTGGACTGGTTCACACGCCGGGTTCTGTCGTCGCGGCTTTCCATCACCCTAGAGGTGGACTTCTGCATTGAAGCTGTGGAAGAGGCGCTTGCCCGGCATGGCAAACCGGACATCTTCAACACCGATCAGGGCTCACAATTCACCTCTATTTCTTATACCCAAGTCCTGAAGGGCGCAGAAATTGCCATCTCCATGGACGGCAGGGGAGCCTGGTGGGATAACGTTGTCGTCGAAAGGCTGTGGCGAACCATCAAATACGAGGAGATTTATCTGCACGCCTATAGCAACGTTCCCGAGGCACGGGCCGCAATCGGAAAATACCTGATCTTCTACAATGCCAAACGCCCGCATTCATCGCTTGACGGGCAGACGCCCGATCAGGCTTACTTCAACGCGCTGTCACCAATACCGGTTGCAGCATAACAAGGGTCGGTGTCCACTTATAAAACACATTCACATTGTTCAAACAAACCGAGCCACCTCTCCTTCGCCTGGCTCGGACGATGCCGGAGGTTGGCTAAGGATTGGGAGAAAACCATCGCCAGCGCCGAAACATGGTTGCTCATCGCCCACATCCGCCGCGTTACACGGTTGCTTGCAAGGTTATAAAATCAAATGAAAACTTTCGAAACAGACTCTTAGATATAATGCGAAATTTTTGCATTTTTCTTCTTATGCTATTGAAATCCTTTTGTTTTTTGGGAGAAGGAAGCAGGAACGTCATGCTGAGCCAAATGCAATACCTGTCGTTTGGAGGTATTACATCAAATGAGTGTTTCATCTCGGTTGAAAAAAATTCGTGATCACCTTGCTCTCAGTCAGTCAGAATTATCTGAGAAATATGGGGCTCAATACCGAACCTATCAAAATTATGAAACTGACAAGAGCCTGCCAAAGTGCGAACTTTTGATTGCTTTGGCGCTTGGCGGGTTCAGCATTGATTGGCTGGTCACAGGACAGGGCGGAATGCTGAACGAATCGACGGACGGAGATTTCAACGAAGAACTCTTTCTGATTGTTGTCGATGAAGTGTGCAACATTATTGAGGAGAAACGGTGGGATATACCGGCCAGGAAACTGGGACCTTTGTTCAGCGCGGCCTACAAGTACGGAATGGGAGACAGGCGGCGGCGGGCTGAGTGGACCGGTGATGGCGAGCCTCCCTATCCGCCATTCGATTTTGTCTCTCTAACTATGCTGGCAGCAAAATAATCCACACAAATTATGATGGTGCCCTCTTGACGGGTAATTTGCGGTTCGCTTAAATGCGGGGTCGCTGGGCACGGGAATGCCCAGCGACGTTCAGACAATAGCAGTTGTCCTTATACGTGAAAAACCACGCCCGCTACCGCGCACGGTATCTGGGATACACCAAGAGGGTTCCATGACGACTGCTGACCAACGACAAATGCGTAATGCCGTTCGGCGTTTGCTAACTACCCATCCTGACGTTGAAATTGATAGTATCAAGGGAATCGCCGATTTCCGCCCTTTCTGATTGCCGTGGTGAGCGGGTTTCTATCATCGTCCGTTCTTTTTCTATTTCTAGTCTAAAACCACCCGCCGTTTCACCCATGTTTGCCCAATATAGTCCAAAAGCGATTTTTTTGGTGCACCCGTCAACAGCGGCGGTTCTCTGCCATATTTGGGCCTGTCTCACGATATCCCCGATGTCTAATACCGGTCACCTCTCCACACACGACCAAAGCCCTCCAAAGCAATCTCCTTAACCGACCCTCAAGCCACCTGGGCAACAAAAAGGCAGAAGGAGCGGCCTGTCTTTGTTTATGACGCCAATTACCTGGTCGATAACAAGTCAGGCATCATCGTTGATGCCGAAGGCACACGCGCCAACCGAATTGACGAGAACCGGGTCTGTGTATCGATGGTCGAGCGCGTGATAAGGCGCTTTGAGCTTGAACCAAAACGCTTTGCTGCCGATACGGCCTATAGATCGGGAAAGACACTGCAGGCTCTTTTGGATTGCAACATCGATCCGCATGTTCCCGTCTGGGACAGAAGCAAACGCAAGGATGGCACCTTCTCAAGGAGTGACTTCATTTATGACAAGGACGCTGATCAATATACCTGCCCTGCTGGCAAATTCCTGAGGAGCAGCGGCAACGTTCACTCAGATGATACCCTTCGTTATTTGGGCCGCACCAAAGACTGCCGCCCCTGTCCATTGAAAGAACATTGCTGCTCCAACACCCCACAGCGCAAAGTTCCACGCGATATCAATGAGGACGCCCGTGACTATGCCCGTGCATTGGCAAAAACGAAAGAGTTCAAGGTCATGCGTGCAGGGCAGAATCTTAAATTGCTAATTGAAGATTAACACATATTGGTTCCCATAGCCGGAAAGGGAGGCATTCCGGCTATGACTGTAAATTTTCTTTATCATATCAAAACAATTGAGGACCACCGGGGGATGGGGATGGTGACTTACCCCTTGGATGAGGTTCTTTTGACGACGCTCGTGGGATTGCTTTGCCGGGCCGACGATTTCGACGAGATCGAGTTGCTTGGGCAAGAGCAGTTAGACTGGCTACAGCAGTTTCTGCCCTTCAAAGACGGCATTCCTCAAGCCCAGACCTTCCGCAAGATTTTCCGCCTATTGGACCCGCAGGGCCTTGAGAAGGCTTTTGCTTCCTGGGTTTCTGATTTGCAAAAGCACATTTCCGGCGTCGTTGCCATCGACGGCAAAACCGTGCGCGGCTCCAAACATGATGCCGGCGGCAAGGACGCCTTGCATCTGATCTCAGCCTACGCCCATGAAGCCGGGCTGGTCATCGGCCAGCGCGCCGTCGACACCAAAAGCAACGAAATCACCGCGATCCCGGAACTTCTTGATGCCTTGGTCCTTACCGGGGCCATTGTCACCATTGACGCCATGGGAACGCAAAAGGACATTGTCGCCAAAATCAGGGCACGAAAAGCCGATTATGTGCTGGCGCTGAAAGGCAATCAGGGAACCTTGCATGATGATGTTAAAGACTTCTTCGACGATCCGAACCTGTCGGCTGACGGCCCGGTTGACAAGACAACAAACCTTGGACATGAACGCATCGAAGAGCGGGGTTGCCGCGTTGCCGACGCTCGCCCATGGTTGAGCGGGCGGCACCCGGACTGGACCGACCTCGCCAGCATCGCCGAAGTCACGGCAACCCGCACCGATAAGAAAACCGGCGAAATATCAACGGAAACCCGATATTACATCTCTTCACTACCGCCTGATCCAGCCGTCATCGCTGCAGCTTGCCGGTCTCACTGGAGCGTCGAAAACAATCTGCATTGGCAACTCGACGTTACCTTCCGCGAAGACGCATGCCGCACCCGTAAGGACCACGCTCCGCTGAACTTCGCCATCATTCGACATGCCGCACTTAACCCAGAGTTCAGAAAAAAGTTACTCGCTTGTTAACGATTCAGTATTTTGCCCTGGTCATGCGTGACGAGCGCAAGAAGGTGGAAATGGCCTTCGCC
>JAJFIJ010000155.1 GCA_021775105.1 Rhodospirillales bacterium
GCATGTTTTTCCATATATTCCGACATATCGATGCGGACCATCGCCTGTTCGTCATCAAACAGGAAGGCGGCCAGCGCCTTGGTCAGTTCGGTCTTGCCGACACCGGTCGGCCCGAGGAACAGGAACGAGCCGATGGGTCTGCCCTGATCCTGCAACCCGGCACGCGCCCGCCTGACGGCGTTCGACACCGAGACCAGCGCTTCTTCCTGACCGATCACCCGGCCCCTGAGCGCATCTTCCATGTGCAGCAGTTTTTCGCGTTCGCCCTGAAGCATCTTGTCGACGGGAATGCCGGTCCAGCGTGAAACGATGGAGGCGATGTGTTCGGGTGTCACCGATTCTTCGACCATTTGTGCGGCCTGCGCCGCCTGTTCCTTGACGACCACTTCCTCAAGCCGCGGAATCAGGTCGTATTGCAGTTCCGACGCTTCTTCCAGACGGCCTTCGCGCATGGCGCGTTCGACGGCGATGCGGGCTTTCTCCAGTTCTTCCTTGGCCTTGGTGGTGTCGGCGAGCGAGGTTTTTTCGGATTCCCACTGACCGGTCAGCTCGGCAGATTCGTCTTCAAGCGTCTCAAGCTCGCTTTCCAGTTTTTTCAGGCGGTCACGGGACGCCCTGTCGTCTTCCTTCTTGATCGCTTCGCGTTCGATCTTGAGCTGGATAATCCGGCGGTCCAGCTCGTCGATCTCTTCGGGTTTCGAGTCAACCTGCATCCTGACCCGGCTGCCCGCTTCGTCGACCAGATCAATCGCCTTGTCCGGTAAAAACCGGTCGGTGATATAGCGGTTCGACAGGGTGGCCGCCGAGACCAGCGAGTTATCAAGAATTCTGACCCCGTGGTGAAGTTCGTACTTTTCCTTGATTCCGCGCAGAATCGAGATGGTGTCTTCGACGGTCGGTTCAGAGACAAACACCGGTTGGAAGCGTCTTGCCAGGGCGGCGTCCTTTTCAACGTGCTTGCGGTATTCATTCAATGTCGTCGCACCAACGCAATGCAGCTCTCCGCGCGCCAATGCCGGTTTCAGCAGGTTCGAGGCATCCATACTGCCTTCCGACGCACCGGCGCCGACCAGGGTGTGCATTTCATCAATGAACAGGATGATCTGACCATCAGACGAGGTGACTTCCGTCAGCACGGCTTTCAGGCGTTCTTCGAATTCGCCGCGGAATTTGGCCCCGGCGATGAGCGCGCCGAGATCAAGCACCATCAGTTTTTTCTGTTTCAGGTTTTCCGGCACGTCGCCGGAAATAATACGTTGCGCAAGGCCCTCGATGATCGCGGTTTTACCGACACCGGGTTCGCCGATCAGGACCGGGTTATTTTTGGTCCGCCGGGACAGCACCTGAATGGTTCGGCGGATTTCTTCATCGCGTCCGATCACCGGATCGATTTTACCCTCGCTGGCGGCTTCGGTCAGGTCCTGGGCGTATTTTTTCAGCGCATCATAGGAATCTTCGGCGCGCGCCGAATTGGCCTTGCGCCCCTTGCGGTGATCGTTGATCGCTGTGTTCAGTTTCTGCGGTGTGATCCCGGCGTCCTTGATGATGGTTGCCAGCGGCGTTGACGCCGACATGGCGAGCGCCAGCAGCAGCATTTCGGCGCTCACGAAACTGTCTTCGTTCTTTTTCGCCAGTTTGTCGGCCTGCTCAAACAGGCGCGCCGTATCCGGGCCAAGATAGACCTGTCCGGCCCCCGAACCTTCTACCTTGGGCAACTTGTAAAGCGCCGCATTGGTCGCTTCGAAGGCACGCGCAGCCTGTCCTCCGGCGGCGTCGATCAGGCCTGTCGCCAGACCTTCGTTATCTTCGAGCAGCCCTTTCAGGATATGCAGCGGCGTCAGTTGCTGATGCCCGGACGTCAGGGCGAGTGTTTGCGCGGCCTGAATAAATCCGCGCGCACGTTCCGTGTAATTTTCAAATTCCATCGTTTATGTCCTCTACCAGACCGATATCCGCACCCCGCCAGGCAGCAATGCAAATGTCTTCATTAATGAGGGTTGCTTAACAATCATATGTTCCATTAAATCACCAATGCAACCATGCACATCATATACTTAACAATCCGCAAACACATTGACATGGAATACCGGCGAAGCCATCTTCGTCGGCATCATGACACAGCTCGAAAACATCTACCGTTATCCGGTGAAAAGTCTCAGCCCCGAACAGCTGGGATCGATCGACCTTGATCCGGGCGATGGCCTCAAGGGGGACCGGCGGTACGCACTGGCGCTGGGCTCAACCCTGCTTGACAGCACGACCACCGAATGGATGCCGAAAAGCAATTTTCTGGCTCTCGTGAAACATGAAAAACTGGCGGCGCTTGAAACGTCGTTCGATGCCGAAACCGAAACCCTGACCATCCTTCGCGGCGGTCGGCAGGTGGCCAGGGGGAACCTCGGAGTTCCCATCGGGCGAACGATGATTGAAGAATTTTTTACCGCCTACATGGGCGATCAGGCGCGGGGTCGGGTCAGGGTTGTCAGTGCCGCCGAAGGGCATTCGCTGGAAGACCAGTCAAAACCCTCGGTGTCGATCATTAACCTGGCGACGCTACGCGATATTGAACGGGTCCTCGGCTCTTCGCTTGATCCGATGCGCTTTCGCGGCAATCTTTATATCGATACAGGCGAACCGTGGCAGGAGTTTGACTGGCTGGGGCGTGAGGTTGTGATCGGCGGGGCGACGCTGAAGATTACCGAACGCACCGGACGATGCGGCGCGACCCACGTTAATCCGGAAACCGCAACGCGGGACATCAACCTGCTGAAAGCGCTACAACAGGGGTTTTCGCATACCGATTGCGGCGTCTTTGCCGACGTCATTACCGGCGGCTCAATCGCTACAGGTGATCAGGTTTCTGTTAACTGACGGTTGGGTCAGGCTTCAGCAGTGTCTGCTTCAACAGGAGCTGGCGTTTCCGCCTTGGCCCGTGAACGACGCCGACGCGGGGCCTTCGGTGCGGCTTCTTCGGCAACAACAGGCGTATCATCTGCACCCGATCCGGCTTCCGTCACGGGCACCTCAACGACGGCCTCCGGTGCGGCTGCCGCTTGCGGCACGTCCGCTTCAACGACCGGCACATTAACCACGACTTCGGGCTGCTTTGCATTTTCCTGCCCCGAGCGGTTCCTGCCAGCGTTCTGATTGGCATTGTGCTGGTTATTTTGCTGATTGTTCTGGGCAGTCGCCGCGTTCTCGGCATCGGCGTTGACGATCCGGTAATAGTGTTCGGCAAACTGAAAGAACGACTCGGCGCCGATGCGATCACCGGACAGCAGCGCGTCCTGACCAAGTCCCTGATATTTTTCCAGCACCTGCTGCGCGGTGCCGCGAACCCGACCGGCGGGACCGGTGCTGTCGTAGGAATTACGGCCACCCGTGCGCGGCTTGTTTGAATTGCTGCGCGGACGCGGTCTTCTGTTTGAACCCTGTTTCATGATACCTTCGGTTTCAGGCTATTCCAATATTCCCACCCGTGCACCAATACACGATCTGACCATTCCATGGCCGCAGATGAATTTCACATATTTGCCGAAATTCAGAATCCACTGGGGATAAATTTCCGGGGTCGACATCGCCTTTATGCATGGACCCCGCCAGCCCTAGGGCTGCGTTCATTTCCAACTTACCGGGGAAATTCGTCCATTCCAACTGTTTTTTTGACTATCCATAACTTTATCGGTTTCCCAGCACCACACATCTCGCCACCCCGACAAGGTCAGGATATTGGCCAATGATGTCGAAACCCTGGTCCCGGGCCATCCGTTCGACCTGTTCAGCCTGAGTCCAGCCGACTTCGAAAGCCAGAATTCCCGCTGGCGCGAGAAGCGCTCCGGCATCGCGGACCAGCATCCGGTAACTATCCAGACCGTCCGGCCCCCCGGCCAGCGCGCGTTCCGGCTCATGAACGGAAACTTCCGGTTCCAGCGTCCCGATCTCGCCATTGGCGATATAGGGGGGGTTCGAGACGATGATATCAAAAACCCCGGCATACGGCTCCGCCAGTCCGCTGCACCAGTCGTTCTGAATAAACTGCGCGCGCTCCGCGACGCCGTTTTGGCGGGCATTTTCCGTGGCTGTCTGAAGGGCACCTTGGGAGATATCGATGCCAACGCCTTCAGCCCGTGGCAATTCAGACAGCAGGCTGATCAGCAGACATCCCGAACCGGTGCCAAGATCAAGAACCTTCAGAGACCCGGAACGCGCGTCAATCCGGTCAAGCACTGCCTCGATCACGGTTTCCGTTTCCGGACGCGGGATCAGGGTATCTTCGGAGACCTGAAACGTCAGACTCCAGAACTCCTTTTCGCCGATGATCCGGGCCAGCGGCTCGCGGCCTTCGCGACGGCGGCTCAGTTCCGTCAGGCGCTGTTGTTCGGCATCGCTCAGGACCGTTTCCGGATAACCGAAAACCCGTTCGGGCTCAACGCCGAGGACGTGAGCGGTCAGCACGCGGGCATCCAGACGCGCCGTATCAATTCCGGCCTTCCGAAAACGGCCCGTCAGATTCAACACCGCGTCGCCGACATTCATCAGGTCATCTCGGCCAGTTTCCGGGCCTGGTCTTCGGTGATCAGCGCATCCATCACGGCATCCAGATCGCCCGCCAGAATAGCGTCGAGCTGGTGAAGCGTCAGGCCGATCCGGTGATCGGTGACCCGGCGTTCGGGAAAATTATAGGTGCGGATGCGTTCTGATCTGTCACCTGAGCCGACCTGGCTCTTGCGCGCCGCCGCACGTTCGGAATCGACCAGTTCGCGTTCCCGGTCATAAAGCCGCGCGCGCAGCACCCGCATCGCCTTGGCCTTGTTCTTGTGCTGCGATTTCTCATCCTGCTGCGAAACAACAACACCGGTCGGAATATGGGTAATACGCACCGCCGAATCGGTGGTATTGACCGACTGCCCGCCGGGGCCGCTGGCACGAAACACATCGATCCTGAGATCCTTGTCATCGATCCGGATATCAACATCTTCGGCTTCCGGCATAACCGCGACTGTCGCCGCCGAGGTATGAATGCGCCCGCCCGACTCCGTCACCGGCACGCGCTGTACGCGATGAACACCCGACTCATATTTGAGGCGCGCGAAGACATCTTTTCCTGAGATTGAAGCAACGGCTTCCTTGTAGCCGCCGATACCGATTTCACTGACGCTCATAATCTCGAATTTCCAGCGCCGCTTTTCTGCGTAGCGCTGATACATGCGAAACAGGTCGGCCGCAAACAGCGCCGCTTCATCGCCCCCGGTGCCCGCCCGGACTTCAAGAATGGCGTTTTTGGTATCTGCATCGTCTTTGGGGATCAGCAGCAGTTCGACCTGTCGTCTGAGGTCCGGCAAAGCCTCCTTGAGGTCCTGAAACTCAATCTCCGCCAGCTCCCGCATTTCGGCGTCACTGTCGGGATCAACAATCATCCCCGCCAGATCCTGGGCTTCCGCTTCGGCCTCACGCAGCCGCGTAATACTCTCGACAATCGGTGTCAGTTCGGCGTATTCACGCGACAGTTTGGTGAACTCATCGGCGCTCGGTGGTGTCGAAGCCGACATCAGGCTTGCCAGTTCTTCATGACGACCGAGCACACGGTTCAGGTTTTCTTCCAGACTCAAGACGGTGTCTCCTTGTCGCCGATGTTTTCCAGATTAAATAACTTGCGAACGGTGCGTTCGGTATCTTTGCTGTTGGCTCCGGTTGCGGCGTCGCGCAGAATTCTCGATGGATGGTCAAGCAACCGGTTGATCAGCAGTTCGCTGGCCCGTTCAGCGTCATTGCCAACTTCGACCAGAACCTGCTCACGAACATCACTGAAATGATTGCGCAGCGCCGTCACCACGGGGACCGCATCGCGTTCCGCCCTTGAACGCAGATAGCCGTCAGCTTCCTGATCAACAATCCGCCGTGCCTCGTCGGCTTCCTGTTCGCGATTGGCCTTGCCATCAAGAGCCACGCGCTCCAGATCGGTGGTGTCGTAAACAAATGCCTCATCAATGCGATGGACCGCCGGTTCGACGTCTCCGGGGATACCGGTATCGATAATAAACTGAGGTTTGTTGCGCCGGGTCTTGAGGGCGGCACGGATCATGTCGGTGCTGATCACATGGCGTCGCCGCCCCATCGCACAGATGATGACGTCGGCTTCTGCTATGGCCCCGACCAACCCGGCCTCCTCGACCAGATGGCAATCGAGCTGCCGGGCCAGCGGTGTTGCCCGACTGATAATCGGATGAAAGAGTTCCAGATGTCGAATACCGCAAGCCTGAAAGTGCCTGGCAATCAGTTCGCCCAGTTCACCGACACCGATCAACACAACCGAAACACGTTCGAGATCACCATGCAGGCCCTGCGCCAGTTCGGTCCCGGCAGCGGCAATCGACACCGGACGTTCGCCGATCGCGGTTTCCGTCCGCACCCGCTTGGCGGCGCTGTAGGCCGCCTGCAAAAGTCCGTCGAAAGCACCCAGCATTACCCCGGACTGTGCCGCCAGCCTGTGGGCGGCTTTCAGCTGTCCGAGAACCTGAGGCTCACCAATAACCTGACTATCAAGCGAGGCGGCGACAGAAAAAATATGGCGAACCGCGTCGTCATCCGATTTGTCATAAACCTGACCGGCCAGATCAGCAGGGTCGAGACCCGCGTGTTCGGCAAGCAGCGCATGGATGATCGGGACAATCAGTTCCGGCGTTTCGTGCTGACCCTGAACTTCAATGCGATCACAGGTCGACAGGATAAAGGCTTCACGAATTCCGGCGATCTTCAGTTTTTCGAGAAAACCCGGAATATCGCCGTCTTCAACAAACAATCGATCCCGAACAGACAAGCCGCAGGACCGGTGATTGGCTCCGATCACAAAAGCGCGTCGACGGGTGGGTGAGGTATCTGCCATACCGTCCCGCTAACGGTAGCGGGAGAGGTGCTCCTCAAGGGAGGTCAACGGAACTTCCGTCTGCTCGCCCGACTCCATGTCCCGGATGGTGGCGACCCCTTTGGCCAATTCATCTTCGCCCAGCATTATGGCGGCGATGGCGTTTATCTTGTTCGCCCGGTTGAGGCGTTTCTTGACGTTGCCGGAAAAACCCAGATCAACGGTAAAATTGCTATGGCGTAACTGCTGGGTGACCTTGAGTGCCATTTCAGCGGCGTCCCCGCCAATCGGCACAACGACAATCGGGCGTGACGTCGATGGTGCCTGGCCGACCATCATCGCCAACCGTTCAACCCCTGCCGCCCAGCCAATGCCAGGCGTCGGCGTTCCGCCCATGGTTTCAACCAGGCCGTCATAACGCCCACCCGCCAGCACAGCGCCCTGCGCGCCCAATGTGGTGGTGGTAAACTCAAAAGCCGTATGGCAGTAATAATCCATTCCCCGGACAAGGTGAGGATTGAGCTCAAAGCCGATACCGATTGCTTTCAGGCCCTCGGTTACTGTGGCAAAGAAATCTTCGGAAAAGGCGTTCAGGCTGCCGCCGAGCAAAGGCGCATCGCGGACGATTTCGCGATCCCCGCGGTCTTTTGAATCAAGAATTCGCAAAGGGTTTTTTTCCAGCCGCAACAGGCTTTCTTCCGATAACCGGTCGCGATGATCGCTGAAATATTCAACCAGTTGGGCACGATATATCTGGCGACTTTCCGTATCGCCCAACGAGTTCAGCTCGAGCTTGATGTCTGCACTCAGTCCCAGCGCTTTCAGAATATGATCCCCGAGGGCAATAACCTCTATATCGGCCTGAGGCCCGGGCACACCAAGAATCTCGACATCGATTTGATGGAACTGGCGTTGTCGGCCTTTCTGCGGACGTTCGCGGCGGAACATCGGCCCGCGCGCGAAGGTCTTTAAGGGCAAACTGTTATAAAGACCGTTCGACATCAGCATCCGCGCGATACCCGCCGTGTATTCCGGCCTCAGCGTGATGCTGTCGCCGTTACGATCTTCGAAGGTATACATTTCCTTGGTCACGATATCAGATGTTTCACCCAGCGTGCGGGCAAACACATCCGTCGATTCAAAAATCGGTGTCGATATCTCCTGATAACCATACTGAAGCGCTATATCGTGCGCTGTTTCGCAGACCAGTCTGTGCAGACGGTGTTCGCCTGCAAGCAGATCGTGCGTTCCGCGTATGGGCTGAAGGGAGGACATTTTTATACCTGGCGTTTTTACTGGGCTGCTGTCTGTTCGGCATCACTGCGCCGGGCATAGCGATTGGAGACGTAATTATCGACAATCGCCTGAAATTCACCGGCGATGTTTTCTCCACGCAGCGTAAATTTCTTTTCGCCATCGACAAAGACCGGTGCCGTCGGCTGTTCACCCGTTCCCGGCAGGCTGATACCAATATCGGCCTGTTTGCTTTCACCGGGGCCGTTAACGATACAGCCCATAACCGCGACGTTCATCTCTTCAACGCCTTCATAGGTCTCTGCCCAGATCGGCATCTGTTGGCGAATATAGGCCTGAATGCTTTCCGCCAATTCCTGAAACACCGTTGATGTGGTTCGCCCGCAGCCGGGGCACGCGGTGACCAGTGGAACGAACGACCGCAACCCCATGGTCTGGAGAATTTCCTGGGCGACAATGACCTCTCGTGTCCGGTCGCCGCCGGGTTCCGGTGTCAGCGAAATCCGGATGGTATCGCCGATACCTTCCTGCAACAGAACCGACAATGCTGCCGTCGAAGCAACAATTCCCTTGGACCCCATACCGGCCTCGGTCAGGCCCAAATGCAGCGCATAATCACCGCGTTCGGCCAATCCGCGATAAACGGCAATCAGGCTCTGAACTTCGCTGACCTTGCACGACAGGATGATTTTATCCCGGCCCAAACCAATTTCTTCTGCCCGTTGGGCGCTGGATATGGCTGATTCAATCAGCGCCTGACGGGTAATTTCCTCAGCTTCTCTGGGTTCTGCCAATTTGGCGTTTTCATCCATCATCGAGACAACCAGTTCCTGATCCAGACTGCCCCAGTTGACGCCAATGCGTACAGGTTTGTCATATTCAAGCGCTGTCTCAATCATCGAAGAAAACTGACTGTCGCGTTTTTCTCGAAATCCGACATTTCCCGGATTAATCCGATACTTGGCAAGGGCTTCAGCGCAAGCCGGAAACTCGTTCAGCAGTTTGTGGCCGATATAATGAAAATCGCCGACCAGCGGAACGAAACATCCGCGTTTGGCCAGACCGTCACGGATATGAGGGACAGCGGCTGCGGCTTCCTTGCGATCAACGGTAATCCGCACCAGTTCCGACCCCGCCGCCGCCAGATCGGCAACCTGACGTATGGTTGCATCAACATCCGCCGTATCGGTGTTGGTCATGGACTGTACGACAATCGGCGCATTCCCGCCAACCATGACGGGTCCAATATTAACACCTGTCGTTTTTCGTCTGTGAAGGGAATGACCCTTGGTCGACATTCGTTTCATCCTTCTTCGGCTTCGAAAATATTGACGAAGCTCACAAATTTCCAACCGAGCAGTTTTTGGCCTATCCGCAACGCGCGGTCAATCATCAATCGGGCATCCCGGCCTGCTGGCCAGGCTACTGATTTACCGCTGTTCCATCCACCAGGCGACCCGGATCCAGAACCACCCCCCTGCGAACGACCCCCGGTCCACCAATTGACGGGACCTCGATTCCATCAACCAGGATACTCAGAGCGCCCGCATTTCCGGTCAACAACACCAGTCCGGAACGGTTCGGCACCTCATAACTGTCGCCAGCCTGTAACAACCGGGTAAACAGCAATTCCGCGTTAAAATCGTCACGAACCTGAATCCAGCTGTCACCGGACGCATTGATGACAATGCGCGACGGGCCCGGTGCACTTACCGGTGCAGCAGCGGTTTCAACCGCCGGAGATTCATTTTCACCAGTGTTCGCTGCATCCTCTTCCGATTCCGCCGACTGGATCGCCACCGGTGCCAGCTCGGCTTCAACCACTTCGGGTTCCGGTGCCGGTTCGGGCTCAGGTGCAGGTTGAGCCTGAACTTCTGGCTCTGGCACAACAGCTGGCGCAGGCTCAGGTGTTTTCACGGTTTCCACCGGCGGCGTGGGTTCAGCAGAAACAACCGGTGCCGGTTCGGGCGCATGCTCTGGTGCCGTTTCTGGCGCATGCTCTGGTGCCGTTTTTGGCGCGGGCTCTGGAGCCGGAACAGATGCTTCACCGACTGGAGGTTCCGCTGCCGGCACCGGTGCATTACCCGTCAGGCCATCCGGAGTTGGTGGCGTTGTCACCGGGGGTACGGACGCCGTAACCGGTGCTTCCGCTTCTTCAACGACCTTCTCGGCATTTGCCGTTTGCACCTCCACAACCTCTTCTGCTTGGCGTTTCAGAGTCGGTTCAACGCTGGCGGCCCCGGTCGCGTCCGGGACAGGTTCAGTGGTGATGGATTCCGCAACAGATTCCGGAGTTGCTTCCGGGACGGGCTCTGGCATTTGGGTCTGGGCAGTTTCCACGGGGGATTCTGGCTGGGGCGACCCCTGAACTGTCGAGTCGACTGAAGGTTCCAATGCCGCCGCCTGTTCGGATTCGGACGCAGGCTCGGACGTTGACGCTTCCGATGCGGGCGCGGGTTCCTCTAAAGGTTTGGGATCCGCTTCGGGGGCATCATTTTTGTCGTCATCACTGTCCAGCAGTTCCGAAAGGCGTTCCGGGATCGGCGAAATCATTTCTGCAAAAAAGCCGTCTTTTGTTGTCGACAGATACCAGCCGCCATAAGCGAGAACGGCAACAACAACGCCGATAAAGACAATTGCCCCTCCGGGAATTCCTGTTTCCGGAACAGGCGTCGGAAAACTTAATTCCTGTTTGGCTCCACCGTCGGCGCTTTCGGCCTTGAAACGGCGAACCACTTCTTCACTGTCCAGACCAAGGTGGGCAGAATAGGCCCGTATAAACCCGACCGCATAGGTCGATCCCGGCAAGACATCATAATCCCCACTCTCGATGGCTTCCAGATAGGGATACCTGATCCTGAGCATACGGGCGACATCCGGCAGGTCTTCACCCAACCGTTCGCGGGATGCCCGCAACAGCGCACCGACACCGGATCTGCCGAGTTCGGCGCTAACTTCCGGTCCCGTATCTGTTTCGTCATCTCCTGAAGGAGGTGTCATATTTGCATCCACTACTTTTTTACCCGGTTTTTCGCCCATTCCGAGCCTTTGAATCCTTATCGGAATCGATCCCGTCCGCAATTGAACCGATGTGCTGAAATTCCAGTTTCCAGATCAGTTTTCGACCGAGGGCCACAGACGGGAAAAGGCGACCCTGAGGTTCGGATATTTTACGGTTTTTCGCTGAATTACAAGCCAAAATGGGTGGTAATTCAGATTGAAACGCCGTGCTGCCCGGCAAATTCCTGCATGTGGCCGCGAAGAGAATGATCACCGAGGTCCAACAGCCCGTCGAGAAACAGTTCAAGTTCCTTAACCGGCAGACTGAGAACCATAGCCTTGACCGGGCCGATATTCGACGATGCCATGGAAATTTTCCGAAAACCGATTCCAATCAGTGCCATCGCATCGACCGGGTTCCCTGCCATTTCACCACATAAACTGACAGGAACACCGGCGCGGTCACATTCATCAACAATGTTCTTCAGAAACTTGATGCCAATTGGTGACAGCATATCGTAGCGTCCCGAAAGGCGGGGGTTTCCGCGATCACTGGCAAACAGAAACTGGCCCAGATCGTTACTGCCGACCGAGACAAAATCCGCGCGCTTGCAAAGCGCCGGAAGTTGATAGGCGAGGCTCGGAACTTCCAGCATGGCCCCGGCATTCACTGAACGCGGCATTTTGCCCTGGCGTCCACGCTCGCGCTCAAGTTCCATTTGCAATAATTCGCGCGCTTCTTCAAATTCCGAACATTCTGCAACCATCGGGAACATTACATTGAGATCACGTCCGGCGGCGGCACGGATCATGGCGCGAAGTTGCTGACGCAGCAGTGCCGGACGGTCAAGAGACAGACGAATAGCCCGCCATCCCATTGACGGGTTGTCCTCATTGACGGCTTCCAGATAGGGCAGCACCTTGTCACTGCCAATATCAAGGGTGCGGAAAATGACGGGTTTTTCCCCGGCCTCATCCAGCACATCGGAATACAACCGGGTCTGTTCATCGACCCCAGGCAGTTTCGAGCGGACCATAAACGCAATTTCGGTGCGAAACAGTCCAACCCCGTCGGCACCGACACTATGAACGTTGCCCATGTCAATCATCAGGCCCGCATTGACGTGCAGGCCGATCTCAATGCCATCTTTCGAGATCGCCTTCTGATCGCGCAATGCGGCATAAGTCGCCGCCTGTTGTTCGCGTATCTTGACGCTGTCGCGAAAAGCCTGCTGGACATCCTGCGGCGGTCTGGCGAACAGTCGCCCATGATCGGCATCGACGATCATCAGATCGCCTCCATCGATACGCGCGAATATGTTGTGAGCTTCCGTCAGAACCGGGATCTCCAGCGCCCGGGCAATGATCGCAACATGACTGGTTGTCGATCCTTCTTCCAGAACCAGACCCTTGAGACGATGGTGATCATAGTCAAGCAACTGTGCCGGCCCCATGGAACGGGCGACAAGAATGGTTTCTTCAGGGATGTCTATATTGGCAGCTTCGCCATTGGGTCCCATCAGGTGAGTCATCAGACGCATGGCAAGGTCATCAAGATCATGCACCCGCTCACGCAGATAAGGGTCTGTCATCTGGCTCATTCGCGCCCGAATATCGTTCTGTACCTTCTGCACGGCGGCTTCTGCGGACAATCCGGTCTCGATGGCTTCTTCAATCCGTTTCAACCAGCCTGCGTCTTCGGCAATCAGGCGGTAGGTCTCAAGAACGTCGGTATGCTCCCCGCCTTCCGCCAGCGTATCGGCACCCAGCATTTCATCAAGAGCGCCATGCATTTCCGATATTGCCTGTTCCAGGCGGACCTGTTCAGTATCCGGGTTTTCGGCAATCAGGTTATCGACCGTGAAACTGGGCGCATGTAACACGGCGACCCCGATGCCGAGACCGGGGCTCAGACTGATACCGTCCAGACGAATAGGTTTGCCAGCCGGGCTGGTGCCATCACGGCTATCACTTTTGAGGCCAAGGTCGCCATTGGCAATCAATTCCGCGAGAACCATCGCCACCGTCTGAAGGGTTTCAACCTCTTCATCCATGTAATGCCGCTGGGTGCGGTTCTGGACCGCGACGACGCCGTTTACACGTCCGCCATGCAACACCGGAACACCCATCAGAGAGTGATAAATCTCTTCACCGGTTTCCGGGCGATAGGCAAAGTTGGGATGATCCTGTGCGTCGGACAGCGCGAACGGGCGGGCCTTGTCTGCGATATCCCCGACAATACCTTCGCCGACTTGCAGGCGGGTATTGTGTACGGCGGACGGTTTCAGCCCCTGTGTGGCAAACAGTTCAAGCACATCGCCGGGACGGCGCACATAAATCGAGCAGACCTCGGCGACCATGTCAGCGGCAATGATCCTGACGATCCGGTCAAGACGTTCCTGGGCATTTTCCGGACTCGCCATAACATCGCGCACACGGGCCAGCAGCCGACGGGGCACCGACATGGATACGCCTCTTGTGCTGGTCTGGTGGCTATCGGCCATCAATAGACTCCGGATGGGCCGTCAACTGAAAGCGTGACGACTGGTCAAGGAATGGAAACAAACCCCATATTTATAAAATGGTCTGAAATCAGTCTCCGTCCAGCCCGTAAGCCGTATGCAGGGACCGCAAGGCCAATTCGGTATATTCTTCGGCAATCAGCACACTGACCTTGATTTCGGATGTCGAGATGACCTGAATATTGATGCCCTTGTCGGCGAGCGCTGCAAACATGCGCTGGGCCACACCGGCGTGAGAGCGCATACCAACGCCGATCACCGAAACCTTGACGACGTCCGCATCTGATCGCAGTTCTTCATATTCAATCACATCACGTACCGCTTCAAGGGTCTGAACCGTGCGTTTGACTTCGGCTTCGGGCACGGTGAATGTCAGATCGGTTGCGTTGCCGCCAGCCGATACATTCTGGACAATCATATCAACGTTGATATTGGCATCGGACAAAGGCCCGAATATCGATGCGGCGACGCCCGGTTTGTCGCGAACCCGCAACAACGTAATTTTGGCTTCATCCCGGCTATAGGCTATTCCGCTGACCAGTTCCTGTTCCACGATCTCTTCCTCATCAACAACAAGTGTTCCGGGCAAATCCTCGAATGAAGACAGCACCTGCATGCGCTGACCATGTTTCATGGCCATTTCGACAGCGCGGGTTTGTAAAACCTTGGCCCCCAACGAAGCCATTTCAAGCATCTCTTCGTAGGTGATTTTATCAAGTTTACGGGCCTTGGTGACGATTCTGGGGTCCGACGTATAAACGCCATCGACATCTGTATAGATATCACAACGGTCCGCCCCGAGGGCAGCAGCCAGGGCAACGGCGCTGGTATCAGAGCCGCCCCGGCCCAGTGTGGTCATCCGGTTTTCCGGCGATAATCCCTGAAATCCGGCGATAACGGAAACTTCTCCGGTTTTCATACGTCGATCAATTTCGTCCGTTTCGATCCGCTCGATCCTGGCTTTGCCATGAACGCCATCGGTCCGGATGGGAATCTGCCAGCCCTGCCAGGACCGGGCAGCTACACCAAGTTCCTGCAACGCCAGTGCCAGCAGACCGCTGGTCACCTGTTCGCCGGTGGCGACAACGGCATCGTATTCACGGGCATCGTAAATCGCCCCCATCTCACCGACATAATCGACAAGCTTGTTGGTTTCGCCGGACATCGCGGAAACGACCACGGCAATTTCATTGCCCTGATCAACTTCGCGTTTGACCTTTTTGGCTACGTTTTTGATACGTTCGATATCACCAACCGAGGTGCCGCCAAATTTCTGTACGATCCGTGCCATTTCATACGTTCACTGAAAGTCTTATACCAAGCCCGGAAAGTCATATTATTTTGCTTTGCGGGTTGCCGTTCGGGCGGCGCATACATACTCTATCCCCTCATAGGGGGCAAGACCGCCGAGCAAGGAACACACGCGATTATGTCAACAACCGGCACCGCTTCCAGCGACGAAGTCGCCCGCTTTACGGCCATTGCCGAACGCTGGTGGGATGCTACCGGTGACTTTGCGCCATTACATAAACTCAACCCGCCGCGGCTGCAATTTATCCGCGATCATCTCTGTCGGCACTTTGACCGTGAGCCTTTTGCCGATGCGCCGTTGCGTGGCCTCAATGTCATTGATGTCGGATGTGGTGGTGGGTTGCTTTCCGAACCGATGGCCCGGCTGGGTGCCGATGTCACCGGTATTGACGCGGGCGAGGAAAATGTTGCGATTGCCCGAACACATGCCGACGCCATGGGGCTGGACATCACCTACCGCCAGGTTCTGCCGGAACAGCTATCGAACGAGCAGGCGCATTATGATGTGGTGCTGAGCATGGAAGTGGTTGAACACGTCAGCGATCTCGATCTGTTTATGGAAAGTCTGGCCGGACTGCTGAAGCCGGGCGGGACGATGTTGCTGTCGACCCTCAACCGCACCCTGAAATCGCTGGCGCTGGCCAAAATCGGTGCCGAATACATCCTGCGCTGGGTGCCGCCTGGAACCCACGACTGGCAAAAATTCGTCCGCCCGTCGGAACTGGCCGACGGCCTGCGACCACATGGGGTCGATATCACGGATTTGCAGGGCATCGTCTATCAGCCGGGACGCGATCAGTGGGTGCTCGGCAAAGCACTTGATGTCAACTATCTTGCGTTCGCTGTCAAACGCCGCTGAACGGAAAACCGCGACCTGTTCAGATCAGATTGAGTGATCGTTCGGCCGGGAAGGTGACGGTAAACACGCTCCCCTGCCCTTCGCTGCTTTCGAGATCGATTGTTCCGCCGTGCATCTCGACCAGCGACTTGACGATCGGCAGTCCAAGGCCCGTTCCCTCCTGAGTGGAGACATAACTGTTCTCGACCTTGACGAATGGGTCAAAAATCGCGCTCTGGTTCTGTTCCGGAATGCCGATACCGGTATCGGAAACCCGGATCTGAATGGCCCCGTCAACGACACCGGCACAAAGCACAATCGCGCCTCCATCAGGGGTGAATTTGGCGGAATTGCTCAACAGGTTGACGACGATCTGCTTGACCCGTCGCCGATCACCCTTCAACAATGGCAGGTTTTCAGCGACCGCAGTTTTCAGGAGGATGCCGGAATCCCTGACCTTGTCGGAAACCATATGCAGGCAGGCCTGCAAATCCTTCTCCAGGTCAATGGTGTCTTCATCAAGGTCGATCTGCTTGGCCTCAATTTTTGAAACATCAAGAATGTCATTGATGATTTCCAGCAGATAACTTCCGGAATTGTAGATATCCGTTGCGTAACTTTCGTATCTCTGGTTTTCCAGTTTACCAAACACCTGATTGGTCATCATGCTTGAAAACCCGATAATCGCATTCAGTGGCGTGCGAAGCTCATGGCTGGTGATGTTAAGAAACTCGGTCTTGGTCCGGTTGGCAATTTGCGCCCGCTCTTTTTCGATTTCCAGTTCCCGTGTGCGTTCCACAACACGATGCTCGAGTTCCGCTTGAGCCAGACGCAACTGGTTTTCCACACGCTTGAGATCGGTAATATCATGGCCGGCGCTAACCGTGCCGACCGGTCTGCCGCGATTGTCGTATTCCACCTTGTTGTGCCAGGTGATATGCCGCCGTTCCCCGGATCTGGTGATGACCTCATTTTCGAAATACTCGAACCGGTTCTCATGATTGGCAAGCACCTGGTCGTGGACGGTTCCAATTTCCTCGCGCTGGTCTTCCAGAACACAAATTTCCATCCAGTCCTGACCGATCAATTCATGGCGCTCGTACCCCAATACCTCACACCCGCGTTGATTAATCAGGCGAATGCGTCGGCGAGGGTCGAGATGAACTATGACAGCTTCGGATATCTCCAGATAGTTTTCGGCACGGCGGTTTTCAACAATCAGTTCATACTGGGTTTCCTTGCGCAGCGTCATGATCAGCGTGCATACCCAGATCGCAAACAGCGCAAGTCCACGATTGGTCAGCACCATCCATTCTGTCCCACCTGGCGGAGACAGAAAATAGGCGGTGATCGTTGCCGCAGATGTGACAACCGCTATGATCACCACATCGCGCCGTCTTGGCAACCATAGCCCCATCAGTACGACAGCGACATAGGGCACCCCGCCAGCCACGCCGAGAGGCACCATCAAGTCGATGGAAAAAATAACCAGTGTCAGAACCGCCACTCCAGCGGCAATTCTGCTCGGCGTTATCATCATTCAGAAAACCTGCCTGCTTTCATCAACAGACTTCACCCGCAAAAGCTGCACAATATTCTACCAGCAGATGGATTAATTCACTTTATATGCGCGTAATCAAGTAAAGTTTGAGGGTGATCAACTATCCGCATATTGCTATATGCAGATTGCATTTGTCCACACATGAAGGAAGTTGTTTTAATTTCGTTTTCTAGCATAAAGAGTTCATTAAACGTATATATCTTCCGAAAATCATACAGGTCAAAAATTAGTTATTGCGTCGTGGACGACTGGGAAGGCGATAAACCTCAACGCCTTCTTCATCAAGGTCTTCGGCTTCCTGAGGGGTGGCTTCACCATAAATCCCGCGCTCTTCCGCTTCGCCGTAATGAATCCGGCGTGCCTCACTGGCAAACTGGTCGCCAACATTGTCAAAATTGGTTGCTATTTCATCGCGCAGCGTATCGACGGCTTCGAGAATTTTCTCGGCAACCTCATGGGCGCGGGCCTCGTCCTCATTTTCAACTGCGGATGCGACCGCTCTCGAGCGCGATGGAGATATATTGGGTGCCATAATAGCCTTGGAAACATGGATATCCGAACAGTACGGGCAGGCAATATCGCCATCAGCAACCTGCGTCGTATACGCGTCACTGTCCTTGAACCAGGCCTCGAATTCATGGCCGTCGGAGCATCTAAGCTGATACAGGATCATCTCTTAACGCCATTCTTTCCCATTAGCCGAAATTGTATACTAGACTGCTGAGACCTCAATCCCTAAACGAAACCCGTTAAGAAATGAAAAACGAAGACCTCGAATCCTTAAAAAAACGCCACCTCCGCATAACAACGCCTTCCCCCTGGGTCACACGGTTTGGTCATCTGGTTGCCGACGGAGGCCACGTTCTCGATCTGGCGTCAGGCGGCGGACGGCACGCTCAATGGTTTCTCGGACGCGGCCACCCGGTAACAGCAATCGACCGTAATGGTGAACCACTTGAGCCCCTGAAAGACAATCCGGGCGCAACGGTCATCACCGCTGATCTGGAAAGCGGCACCCCGGTATTTTCAGGGAAAGGTCCGTTAACAAATCAGCGGTTTCATGGCATTGTTGTCGTCAACTATCTGTACCGCCCCCTGTTTGAAGAACTTCTGGGGGCACTGGAACCCGGCGGTATCCTGATTTATGAGACGTTCGCGCTGGGCAACGAAGAATTTGCCCGCCCGCGCAATCCCGATCATCTTCTGAAATCGGGTGAATTGTCCGAACTGGTACGCGGACAATTGCAAGTCATCGCCTATGAACACGGCCTAACCCAGGCAGCAGAAATTCCGGGCGTCAAACAGCGCCTGGTGGCGGTCAACAATCTCGGGCTCAGCACACGTGAAGACGGTGAACCGGCCCCCCTGCCGATTGATGTGGTTCAGATCACGGATTGATTAAATCTGGCATTCCGTTTCGAAAGTCCGTTAACGGGTCATCACCGGCCTAGACCGGAGGAAGGTGATTTGCACCGGGGTTGACCCTGAACAGACATTATCGATCCAACAGACTATGAATATCTGGCGAAGTCACCCTGATCGAATGTCCGCTTCAAATCCCACCCGATCTTGTTTTATTTCGTCAACAGCCATGCGAATGGCTTGCGGGCGCTGGTCATGCCTGCCGCCCCACAAAATAATCTCGATCATAATAGACGCCAAATCGCGGCCTTTCTCTGTCAGGCTGTAGATATAGCTTCTTCGGTTTTCCGGGTCGCGATGTTTGGCAATGATGCCTTCGGCCTCAAGGTGTTTTAACCGATCCGCCAGGACGTTGGTTGCAATACCTTCTTCGATTTCCTGGAAATCACTGTAGGTGGTTTTCCCGCGCAGCATAATTTCTCGAATAACCAGCAGGCTCCAGCGGTCCCCGAACGTATCGAGGCCAAAAGCGACGGGGCAACCGGATTGGCGCATTTTGTTTTTATTTCTCATTAACTCAGCATAAGAAATATAATTGTTAAAAGAAAGTCATATTTGTAAAATTTTACAATCTTCTTTTTTTCTGCAATTTTTTTAATAATATTAACTTGCTTTTTAAAAGTTATTGATTTATTTTTAATTTTACTTGCAAAAAACAAGTTATTAACCAGATCAATACCGCATCTCGCGGTCAACCATTGAAGGAATAAAGCTATGCCACACATTCATGTCACCGCACCTGAAGGTGCCCTGAACAAAAAAGAACAGAATGCATTGATGTCCCGGATTTCAAATGCAGTCCTGACATCAGAACGCGCGCCGCTTGATCACGCGGGTGCCCAGTCCCTCGTTTGGGCTTACTACGTTGAACAACCCGCTGGTTCTATTTACGTCGGCGGCGAGAACCTGAACAAAGCACCTTTCCGCATTGCCGTGACGACGCCGGAAGGCGCGCTCAATGGCGTGACGCGAAAGGAACTCGTCGAGGCCATCGGCTCTATCGTTGATGACATCGTTGGGCCGTTCGAAGGCCGGCTGAACCAATGGACCATGCTCTATGAACTCGATGAAGGAAGCTGGGCCGGAAGCGGTCAGATTTTCCCCCTCGCCGGCATTCAGGCGGCAATGGGCATTCACCCCGCGACAGGCGTCAGGGTGGCCTGAAGCAGGTCAAAATTCAATCATCATATGGGCCGGTCGACAACCGATCTGCCCGAACATCCAAAACCGGACCAAAGGGTCCTGAACGGAGAGATAAATGTCACATTATATATTGGTACACGGCGCATGGGAGGGTTCCTGGAGTTGGGAAAACACGGCTCCAGAACTTGAAAAACAGGGCCACACCACAACCGCCATCGATCTGCCCGGCAGCATTGGCAACAAGCGGGAAATTCCTGAAGTTACGATGGCAGGTTATATCAAGACGGTTTCAGACCAGATCAATGCACTTGATCACAAAGTCGTCCTTGTTGGTCACAGCATGGCGGGCGCAATTATCAGCCAGGTCGCTGAACTCATACCGGAAAAAATCGAGAGACTGGTCTATGTCGCGGCCTTTCTGTTGAAAAACGGTGATAGTGTTTTGGAAGCCATGCAGAGAGATCCGGATGGTGAATACCTGCCCAATCTCGAGTTCTCGGAAGACCAGAGTTACGCAAAAGTTCCCGAACAGGTTCTGCGCAATGTCGCTTTCCATGACGTTGATGAAAAAGACATCGTCTTGGCTGTTCCGCGCATGGCGGAGAAACAGGCAACGCAACCGTTCGTCTCGAAAGTTGCAGTCAGTGCCGAACGATTTGGTGCAGTACCCAAAACCTTCATTCGGACGACGATAGACAAAATCACCTCACCTGCACTGCAGGACGAAATGATCAAAAACTGGGATGTCGAAAAAATTCACATTCTGCCCTCCGGTCATTTCCCCGCTCTTTCCATGCCGCAACAATTGGCTGGGGCGATGCTCTGACAAAGATCGAAATGAGCGATACCGGGGCCGGACTTGATAATTTTAGGCAAGCCAATCCTCACGTTCGGCTCCGGACTGCTCGACATAAAGGAACAATTAAATGAGTAACGATTACACCCCGACAGCCATAGACTACGCCTTCTACTTACAGCAAGGGCGCGTTGAACGCAGTCATCAGGCGTACCGTCTAACGTGTCTTGTATCAAAACATTTTCAGGCTCTTTTCCATCACGTTACGAGAGGAACGGATGTTCGCGCCACGCACAAATCCCGAACGACCTGTTCGAAACAAAATACGAATACCAAAGAGCCCGTAAGGTATGTAATTGGGGCGCCCAGGAAAGCCGCCTGATTTCCGTTTGTGCCTATACCCGGAACTATCAGGCCGCGCCAAACGCCCGGTCATGGATCAGGGACGGCACCTTGGCCCGCACCCGGTCAACTTCACTGATGTCAATATCAGCAATCACGAATCCAGGTTGCTGACCGCCGTCGGCGAGCACCTCACCCCAGGGGTCGACAATGATCGAATGCCCATAAGTTAACCGGCCGCCGCCATGATCGCCGCATTGCGCGGCGGCAAAAACAAAACAACCGTTCTCAATCGCCCGGGCGCGCATCAGCACATGCCAGTGCGCCTTGCCGGTCGGTCGGGTGAAAGCCGCCGGAATGGCGAGAAACCTTGCCCCTTCATGGGCAAGGTGGCGATAGAGGTAGGGAAACCGCAGATCATAACAGATTGTCATACCAAGTTTGCCCCAGGGTGTATCAGCAAGTGTCGCCTGCTGGCCTGGTTCGTAGGCGCTGGATTCGCGGTACGACTCGCCACCATCAAGATCGACATCAAACATATGGATTTTGTCGTAGCGGGCGGTGACCTCACCATCGCTGTTGATCAGGAATGAACGGTTGGCGAACTTCGGGTTCCCCTTGTCATCGAGAACCGTGTGTTTGATGACAAGCGACCCGATCAGCAGCCAGACACCCAGCTCCAGCGCCAGTGCACAGATCGCCTTCAGGGTCGGGTCATTTTCTTCCTGTTCGGTTTTACCGGCAATTTCCTTGCGGTTGAGGTCCATCACGTTGACCACTTCGGGCAGCACGATCAGGTCGGCACCGGCTCTGGCCGCATCACGAATCAAACCCGAAGCATGATCGATATTTGCCGCTACTTCCGGGCCGGTCGTGGTTTGAACGCAAGCAACTCTAAATTTTTCAGCCATGATATCGCCTAACGGTCCAATCCCAGTTTCGCGTCCAACTGGCCGCGCGCATCAAGCATGTGAATGCCATCGCAATCGCCGATATGTTCGCCATCAACAAAAATCTGCGGCACTGATGTGCGTCCGGCCCGTTCAATCATGTCCTGACGCGCGCCCGGCGTCATGGTCACATCAATCTCTTCAAACTTGATCCCCTTGGTGCCAAGCAGCCGTTTCGCCTGCGCGCAAAACCCGCAAAAGGGGGATGTATAAATCTCGATTTTCGACACGATTAAAAAACCTTTCTGACGGACCAGATGCTGGATTGCGTTCAAGATATAGGACGAAACCGGAAAAACAAAAGGTCATTCGCCCTTTGACGTGAACACATGGCGATTAATAACGTCTTCAACATCAGAATAATCTTATGCCTGTCCGGGTTTCACACCCGGTTCGTGAACACTGTGGAACCTGCGAAACAACTTCGGCTGGTCGTCCGATAAAGTTCTAGAAGCTGGATATTTAACATCATACTATCGCCATCGTCAGGCCGGGACCAAGAAGTGCAAGCTCATGTCTGCACACCAATCAGAAGGTCCTCACATTTTGGCTGAATTCAGGACCGGTAAGAATGCGATTCGTTCTTTTGCAGAACGGTCTTACAGACCGCCATACGCATTTCTTCAGCGAAACCATCGGATGGCTGGACGCCTGTCGTAAAAGGGGGCATCGGCTGAGCGTGTATACGCATAAGATGGCCGACCCTGTGGTCCTTGTTGAAACAGGGGGGATCGCGGCATTTTCTTTCAAGCCAGAACATCGTCTTTCTGGTCAGGACGACAAATCCTATCGTGACTCCTTCGTTCAGGCAGCTATGTCCTATGCGAACACGATAGCCAACATTTCCACCGGCGTTGGGGTTGATGACCTTGTTGTAATGCCCTTTGCCAACGATTGGCAGGTATACGGAATTGCGCTGTGGTTACGCTCTCTATCTGAATCGAACCGCCCAAAAGTGGCTCTTATTTTTCACATTCCTGATCTTGGCTGGACTCCCGACGGAAAGTCGAAACACCTTCAGGGCAATTTCTCAAATATTCGCTTTGCCTTCAAGCACTTGAAAAGCGTCACTTCCCCGGACAGGATTTTGTGTTTCGCAACCAATAACGGGTTAAGCCGCGAGTTGGCGCGCATTCTGGAGATACCCTTTTCAACCTGCCCGGTACCCATTCATTATTTCGAGGATGACAGGACTGACGGGCGAAAGCCGACCCCTGCTGAACGGGTTCATATAGGGGTCATTGGCGAGTTTCGCCCGGAGAAAGGATCGCTGCTTGTTGCTGATAGTCTTGAGCTGTTCAATCAGACCCGGCCCGGGAAAAGCATGTTTGTCCAAACCAATTACAGCGGCTCGGGAACCGCGCCGGGCCTTGATCAGCTAAGCCGCCTGGATATTGATGAAATTGAGTTGTTTGGCGGAGAGATGTCTCAGGCAGCGTATAACGAGCGGCTGAAAAATATCGATATTTTCCTGCTCCCCTATCTGCATCATCGTTACGCCTATCGCGTATCTGCGATTTTTGCCGAAGCCGTCGCATTTGGCGCGGTGGTCGTTGTGCCCGGACAGACCTGGATAGCCGAACAGCTGGACCTTGGGTATGGCGCAGGGGTGGTTTTTGACACGTCAGAACCATCTGAAATCTGTCGGGCGTTGATACAGGCAAGTGATCGCTATGACGCGCTCAGGAAGCAGGCCCAAACGAACGCAGGTAAATGGCGGCAAACCCAATGTACGGACGCCCTTGTTGAGCATATCATTTCAAGACTTTCCAGCTGATTTATATCCGTTTGATCTGTTGTGATAACGCGGGCTCAAGGTTCTCTTTTTTCAGCAACGAACAGGTATTCGCAATCGGGATGTTTCCGTCTCAATTCATTGCGCACGGACGACGCGACGCGATCAATGGCGTCCTTTCCCTTGACATAGAGAGGAAGTTTCTCCGGGTTAACAGTCGACCCCATTTTCGGGTTATGCGCAAACAGGGGAACCGTTATCGAATAACTGGCCGTTCTCTTGAACAACATGAATTCAGCGGTCACCCATTTCACCGCATGTATCATACTGAGATCGATTTGTTGCTGTCCGCCATCTTCCGACAAATACAGATCGATCAGTTTTTTCATGCCTCTTCGATTGATCAGGTACGCCCCGGCACTGTAGTGATCCCTCTCCCATTCTTGCCAAACCGCGCCCAGTTTTCCGTATATCCGCCCAAGATACTCAACAACCTTCGGGTTGGAGACGTGAAGTTGAAGAACTTCCCAGTCGTTTGGGGCCAGACTGACAATCTGTTGATAGTCGTAGGTATGGAGAGCGCGGATATCATCCTCCATAATCAGGGCACAGGAATGGCCGTCCACAAAGGCCTGTTGAACGGCTTTCAAATGCGAAGCGATGCAGGCGATCTCCAGATTTTTCGCGACGCCCTGATGATGCTTCAAAATCTTGAATTGGGGCAATGTCTGCGGGGTCACCGCCTCGATCCTGCAATGATGCTGTTTTGAAGCATCCAACCACGTTGTCATCATGGCGTGGCGGAGGTCATCGCCGGACCGATTGATCCAGTAACAGGGAACGAGACCTCGATCTTCCGCCTTGTTGGACATACTATTGGCCTGCGGTTCCCAATGTTGCCATGCCTGCACAGGAGATCAGACTAACCTTACCGGGATGGATTTGGAAGAATGGCGGTGCTTTTTGATTTCAGCTTCGACGTGGCACGCTTATGATCGTCAGCGCTTAACCTTGACGGTCGTAAAAAACACCAAATGAGGGGACCCGTTTGTGTTCATCCAGCTTGTCCAAATGGAAAAATTACTCGGTAAATTACCGGCTCAGGAGCGAACCATCAGTTATGCGCTTGAGGGTTACAAAGACGTGGAAGGATGGATTGAACCCGGCATATTCCCCGTTACTCTCGCTTTGGATGCCATACAGAATAAATTGGGATTTACCGGCGGGGCGATCGAAATTGGCATTCATCAGGGGCAATTCTTTATCGCGCTTGCCAATCTCTGTGACACTTCGTCTGATCTCGTCGCCATCGATGTATTCGAAGACCAGCGCAAGAATATCGATAACTCAGGCTGCGGCGACGAAGCCGCGTTTCGGCGAAATATAGAGTCTAATTGCAACAAACCGAACGCGATGATCAGGACCATCAAATCTGATTCCCTTGACCTTCAGGTTGGCACCCGCGACGGGATAGAGGGCGGAAACTTCCGCTTCGTTTCCGTCGACGGCGGCCATAGTGCAACACATACCTACAACGATCTCCTGCTCGCCGAAAAACTTGTCTCCGATGGTGGCGTTGTTTTCCTTGATGATATTTTACACCATCACTGGATGGGTGTAATGGAAGGGTTCATGCGATATCGGCTGTTTTCTCCAGGGACTCTTGTGCCTTTTCTGGTCACGGCAAATAAAATGATGTTAAGCAAAGCCACCCATCATGGCACCTATCTTGAGTTTTTCGCCAAGCACTTTCCGATGGGCGACAAGAAAACCTATCGATGGACTGGCGATATCATTACGGTTGGTATATCTCCTGCCCTTGTGGCCGACTCAGGATAGATTCGGCTCTGCCCTGACAACACGGGCAACCGTCAGTACATCGACGCCTCTGGCGCCCGCCCATAACAAAACCCCTGCGCAGACGTTCAGTGTCGCGCCTGTCGTCAGCACGTCGTCAACCAGCAACACCCGCTTGCCTGACACCTTCTCAATCCAGTCAGGCTTTACCGAAAACGCGCCTCGCACATTTCTGGCGCGCTCTTTGGCATTCAGCCCGGCCTGCGAAACCGTGCGTTTTTTGCGGGACAACAGGTCAGGGGCAAACTGGAGGCCGGAATGTTTGCCGAGCCCCCGTGCCAGTTCGGCCGACTGATTGAAGCGACGACTGAGAAACCGGGTCCAGTGCAGGGGCACGGGTGCGATTATATCGGCATCCCTGATCAGGTCCTCACCCGCCCGGACCAGCCAGTTTACCATCGCCGGAACCATATCCGTTCGGTCCCCATGCTTGTAGGCAAGGATGAAACGCCGGGAATGGTCGCCATAAACAACAGCGGAACGGGCACGCTCATATATCGGCGGGTTTCTGAGGCACGCCCCGCATCGTGCGCCCGCGCCTGGATCAAATTCAAAGGGTTTGCCGCAACACTGACATTTTGGATCGACGACAAAATCCACTTTATCCCAGCAGGTGGCGCAGAGCGCATGCGCGCCGGAAACCAGTTGACCACAGGAAACGCAAACGGGCGGCAACAGGATGTCCAGTACCCGGCCCGCCATCCGCCTGAAAGGAAGATTTATGTCAACGTCGTGTTGTGTCATAAGCAGAGCATGACTGAACAAATGATTGTCTTCAACCGTCAGAGCGTGCGCCAGCATCGTGACCGCGCCGCCAAGACACTCGGCCAGCACGATTTTCTGTTTCAGGAAACGGCGGCACGTCTGGTTGACCGGCTGCGCGATGTAAGCCGAACGTTTTCATGCGCACTCGATCTCGGCTGTCACGGAGGCGAGGTTGCGGGCGCGCTGGCCGATGTCGGCGGGATCGATACACTGGTCCAGTGTGACCTGTCGCCCGGCATGGCCAATCTGGCGCATTCCACTGGCACCCGATTGACCCTATGCGCCGATGAAGAAATACAATCGTTCGCCGATGAGGCGTTTGATCTGGTCATCTCCAATCTTGGTCTGCACTGGGTTAATGATCTGCCGGGCGCGCTCAGTCAGGTTCGCCGCGCCCTTAAACCCGACGGTCTTTTTGTCGCCGCCCTGCTGGGCGGAGAGACCCTTTCTGAGCTTAGTCACGCGCTGTCGAAAGCGGAAATTGAAGTTGAAGGCGGGTTAAGCCCGCGCCTGTCTCCCTTTGCGGAACTTAAAGATGCCGGCAATCTGCTGGCCCGGGCCGGGTTTTCGTTGCCGGTTGCCGACAGGGAAACCCTAATGGTGTCTTATCCTGATGCCTTTAAATTGATGAAGGATTTGCGGGGCATGGGAGAGACCAACGCAAATGTTCTGAGACGCACTAAATTTTCGCGGCGCACGACCCTGATGCGGGCGGCGGAAATTTACAGCCAGGAATTTGCCGACGGGAACGGGCGCATTCCGGCCACCTTCGAGGTCCTGTTTCTGACCGCCTGGGCCCCGCACGAAAGTCAACCCAAACCCCTGAAACCGGGAAGTGCGCAAACCCGTCTTGGCGATGCGCTGGGAGTCCCGGATCAATGATCGCTTCCTTGCCGATGTATGACTGGCCGGAAGTCCGCGAAGAAACGGATGCCTGGTGGCAAGCGATTGGCGATGCCTGTCAGGCTGAAGGCATAAAAAGCGTGCCCGCGTCACTGCACCGGGGCGGGGCGGATGGCGAGACCTGGACGGACCCTGACCTTTTGCTCAGCCAGACCTGCGGATATCCTTATACCCATGGCGGCTCCGAACACCTCCGTCTCGTCGCCACACCATGTTACGGCATTCCGGGCTGTGAAGGGGCCGGTTACCGAAGCTTTCTGTTGTGCCGGGAAGATGCCCGGCAACCGGATTTAAGGGAATTCAGACACTCACGCGCCGCCATCAACGACAGCATGTCGCAATCGGGTTATTCGGCGCTGCGCGCCGTGATCGCCCCGCTGGCCCAGGGCGAGGCGTTTTTCAGTCAGGTTATTACCAGCGGCGGGCACCGGTATTCCATGCAGATGGTCGGACAGGGCGACGCCGATATATGTGCTGTTGATGCCATTTGCTACGCCCTTGCTGAACGATACGTGCCGGAACTGACCGCCCCGCTGCGGATCATCGCCACCTCGCCACTGGCCCCGGCGTTGCCTTATGTGACGGCAAAACATACGCCGGATGATCTGCTCATGCGCTTGCGATCCGCCCTGATGCAGGTAATGACCGACGCGGATTTGGCGAATATTCGAAGCGCCCTGTTTATTTCCGGGGCTGAAATTCTCGATGATTCAGATTATCAACGTATCCTCGATATTGAACAGGACGCCGCCGATCTAGGTTACCCCAAGGTTATCTAGCGTTGGCCTGTTCGAACAGGGCACGCGCGTTTTCAACATTATAGGGTTGCTCGGTCAGGGTTTCGGCATCCCATTCGCTGCGCCCGTCAGCAAAAAAATCGCCGCCATAAACATGCAGGCCACAGGTTAACCGGGGGATCGGATTGGTCACGGAATGGACGATATCGCGGCCAAGCGCTTCCGTGTCGCCAGCACACATCGCCTTGGCCCCGGCAGCTTCAATTCGACCATCCGGGTCATCCTTGACCCGGCGCCAGAAAATATTGTCTTCGCGCCCGGAATACAGGCCGATCACCGCCCACATGTTATGGTTATGCGGCATTAACGTCATCATCGGCGCCCAGACCAGATTGAGGATGGTCAGCGTATCAGACTGATAAACAACATTCAGTCCGCCTTTTTCGGGTTCACCGAGCCCGCGCAGAACCTGATCGGGTTCAGAGACGGCTCGGGCAACCACATCGCGCACGGCCTTGTGGCTGGAATCCTCAGCCAACGCCTGCTGGCAATCGGCAATGAACCGGTCTTTGTTGAACATGGTGACCCTCTCCTACGGCTCATGGGGTTATGTGTAGACCAATGTTGATGGAATGTAGTATATTGATTGTATAGGGCTTCTCGACAGAGGTGACCACATGAAAAGCATGTCATTCGTACAAACACCCAAAGCTACTCAAAAGAAAAAGGTGTCTGGGGATGTATTGTCTTCGCCATGCCCAACTGACGTGCGCCAAGCTCTGGACCAACGTTTGGTCAGTCTCGACAACGGAGAAGGCCTTTCGACGGAGCAGCTGAGAGAACGGCTGGCTTCCCAAAGAAAATCCGCTGCGGTCGACTAGGGCTCCAGTGTTCCAATGACCGTTATCTGGGCACCCGAAACGGCCGGGGATTTTTCGCGGATTTATTCGCACAATGTAGCTGCCAGAGATGAGGCAACGGCACTCGATATTGAAAACAAAATCCTGAACCTCGGCGACGCTCTTGTCCCGAACTCCGGAACTCCTTATTTGAATGCTGGCGAGAGGAGAATTGTTCTTTCCAATGGTTATCTGTTGTTTTTCCGGGTATCCGGGCAAATGATCGAGATTTTCGCGGTTTATCACCAACGGGAAAACTGGGCAGCAATCCTGCAAAATCACAACCGGTAAGATTGGCCGCTTGGAATTAATTAGATAGATTAATGTCGATTCATATGATTGTGCTGTGGATTTTAGGAATCATTAGCGGGCTGTTAACGATCATATTCGCTTCATTATCGACCAAACATTATTACTTGGCCCAATTTGATCACAAAAATAGAAAAGAGAAGGGCCTGTTCGGGGTTCATCACTTGGATTTGACGTTTGACGAAACGAATTATATTGAACGCGGGTTGGTGCACAGGAAGAAGCATTTTTCATACGCTTACAAGGCGTGTGTCTCCATTTTTTCTCTTATCTTCATCATAGTGATTGGTCGTTTTTTTAGGCCAATAATTTCAAGCTGCATTGGTGTATGTTGACGTTTTCTCGTTCCAACGAACCGCGTGTTTGGTAGATTTGAGTATCTGAGCAGGGATAGGCGCAGACAAAAACCGCAACTCCGCATAGTTTCCGCCAAACCGTCAGCTGTGGTCATGCCCATTGGGAACCGGCAAAATCATCCACCGTCCGCATTTCATCAATTGCCAGCCCCGGCAACACTGGCTATTTTGCCGCCATGAAATTTCCCGATCCCCTGATCAAGGGTTCATTGATCAAACGTTACAAACGTTTCATGGCCGATGTCGAATTGCCGTCCGGCGAGGTGGTCACCGCGCATTGCGCCAATTCAGGCTCGATGCTGAGTGTCAACCAGCCGGGATCCGACGTGTGGATCAGTCCGGCCCGCAACCCGGACCGCAAGCTCAAGTTTACCTGGGAGCTGATCAGGGTTGGAAACGCCATGGTCGGCATTAACACCAGCCACCCCAACGCCATCGTCTTTGAAGCCATTGAGAACGGTACAATCAGGGAGTTGCAGGGATACAACTCGATGCGCCGGGAAGTCAAATACGGCAAGAATTCACGTATTGATATCCTGCTGGAAAACGAAGACGGGGCAAAATGTTATGTCGAGGTCAAAAACGTCACCCTGAAACGCGAACCGGGTGCCGACAAACCGGCTGAGTTCCCGGACGGCGTGACGGCGCGCGGCGCCAAACACCTGGCCGAACTTTCAGATATGGTCAAGGACGGGCACCGGGCGGTGATGATGTATCTGGTCCAGCGCGATGACAGCGAAGCCTTTACCCTGGCCCGCGACATTGACCCCGAATACGGCGAAGCCTACGACCGGGCGATCACGGCAGGGGTTGAAATTCTGGCTTACACTTGCCAGATAACGCCAGACGAGATTGTCGTGACCCGGCGCGTCGACGCGCTGGGTTAACGACCATCTTTCAGACTATTGGCACTTCCGGTTTAACTTTGGCATAATACACCCATGCAAGAACAAGTCGTCCGCAGCGTCGCCCAGGATGGGCGTTACATCAAACTTCACACGCCTGAAAATTTCGAAGGCATGCGCAAGGCTGGTCGGCTGGCCGCCGAATGCCTTGATTTCATCACACCGCACGTTCAGCCCGGCGTCACCACCGAACGGCTGAACACGCTGTGTCATGATTTCAATGAAGAGCGCGGGGCGGTGAACGCGCCGCTGAATTATCGCGGCTTCCCGAAATCGATCTGCACGTCAATCAACCATGTGGTCTGTCACGGGATTCCCGGCGACAAGAAGCTGAGCGACGGCGATATCGTCAATATTGACGTCACTGTTATTCTGGATGGCTGGTATGGTGATTCCAGCCGCATGTTCCCGGTTGGCAAGATCAACCGCCGCGCCGAGCGCCTGATCGAGGTGACGTTTGAATCGATGTGGCGGGGCATTCGTGAAGTCAAACCCGGCGCGACGCTCGGCGATATCGGCCATGCCATTCAGTCTTATGCAGAAAGCGAGCGGTTCTCTGTGGTTCGTGATTTCTGCGGTCATGGCCTTGGGCGGGTTTTCCACGATGCTCCGAACGTCATGCATTTCGGCAACCCCGGCGAAGGGGAAGTTTTGCGCGAAGGCATGTTCTTCACGATCGAGCCGATGATCAATGTCGGGCGGTTCGACGTCAAGATACTGGCCGATGGCTGGACCGCCGTCACCAAGGACAAATCCCTGTCTGCCCAGTTCGAACATTCGCTGGCGGTAACGGCGGATGGTTATGAGGTCTTTACCCAGTCCCCGACCGGCCTCGACAAACCACCCTATAACACCTGAGTCTTGCGATGGACGGCAAAAGCAATGCGGACCTTTTGCTTGCGGCGGGCCTCAACCTCTGCGGGACAACGCTACCCGATGGCTCGCCGGGCTATCAGGTTTCCGGTGATACCCACCCGTACCGGCATGCCTTTCGTCAGGCCGGTGGTACGTGGGACAAGATGAAACGGCTCTGGGTGTTTGCCGGGGCTGACCCGACGGCGACCATCGCCGGGCACCTCAATAATTTGCCGGAATCTCCTTCGGGACTGTCGGACGGAGGACAGGACAAACCGCATTACTGGGGACATCGCGAACGCCTGCGCAGCCGTTTCATGTCCGGCGACAACAACGGACTGCCCGATTACGAACTGCTGGAACTGATATTGTTCCAGTGTATCGAACGCATCGACGTCAAACCGCTGGCGAAAGACCTGATTGCCGCGTTTGGCAGTCTGGGGGCGGTGTTCGCGGCGGACCCCGCCCGGCTGGCGGCGTTCGACAAACTGACCTACGCCGGGATCGTGCATTTAAAAGCGCTTCATGAGACCCATACCCGGATTGCCCGCGAAGATATCGCCCAAGGCCCGGTCCTGGCGTCATGGGACAAACTGATCAAATACCTGAAATCCAGTCTGGCCCATGCCAAAACGGAACGCTTTCAGGTCCTGTTCCTGAACGCCCGAAACGAATTGATTGCTGATGAAATCCAGCAGCAGGGCACGGTCAACCACACCCCGGTCTACCCGCGCGAAGTCATCAAACGTGCGCTGGAACTCGGGGCCACGGCGATCATCATGGTGCACAATCACCCGAGTGGCGACCCGACCCCTTCGTCGGCTGACATTTCAATGACCAAGGAACTTGCCGCCGCCGGTGAAAAACTCGACATCACCATCCACGACCACATCATCATGTCGAAACACGGTCATACCTCGTTCCGCGATTTGGGGCTTATTTGACCGGCAAAAGAAGATGGCCCCGGAGCGACGGTGTGCCCGTTTCTTTTGGCTGAGAATGGATGGCCCAATGTCCGCATCACGCTCAATAGCGGATATAAATAGTCCTCCGTGAAGAATCCCTAACGCACTGAACTACAGTTATTTTTGACGGTAATGCCGGGTTAATAATTGCAAGAAAAAGGCTAATGCAAGCCACTTAACTTGCAATTTGCGTTTGGCTTTTTGACGTGATTCACTGT
>JAJFIJ010000156.1 GCA_021775105.1 Rhodospirillales bacterium
ACAGTGAATCACGTCAAAAAGCCAAACGCAAATTGCAAGTTAAGTGGCTTGCATTAGCCTTTTTCTTGCAATTATTAACCCGGCATTACCGTCAAAAATAACTGTAGTTCAGTGCGTTAGGGATTCTTCACGGAGGACTAATTCTTTCTCCGAATAAATCTGTGGTGAGGCTTCGACAATTACCGGATGAGCGCAAGTATCAATTCGTGCGAAATTGACCAGGATCAAAGCTCGTCAGGGAGTGCTTGCCTAATGTCTGCGCGATAACTATTGGCTTCTCCTTCAAGACCGGTATTTTACCGGGCGCTTGTTGACCACTACTGAAGTTTTTTAACCGATGACAACAGATATCTCCAATCATACTTTCCCAGATGTGCCTAACGAAGCGGCTGGTCGTGCAATTGCATTTTGGCTGTTTGGTGTGGCCATCATGGTTTTTTTCATGGTGGTTTTGGGCGGAGTGACCCGCCTGACCCATTCCGGCCTGTCGATGGTAGAATGGAGGCCCGTGACGGGTTGGTTGCCGCCAATGACGGAATCTTTATGGGAAGAAATTTTCGCAAAATACCGAGAATTTCCCGAGTATCAGGAAAAAAACTACGGTATGACCCTGAGCGAATTCAAGGGCATTTTCTGGCTGGAGTTCCTGCATCGCCTTTGGGGGCGGATAATTGGTCTCGCATTTTTTCTGCCGTTCATGTTCTTCCTGATCAAAGGTTGGCTGAAGGGCGCTTTGGCCGGTCATACGATTGCACTGTTTGTCCTTGGCGGATTGCAGGGGGGGATGGGTTGGTTCATGGTCAAAAGCGGACTTGTCGACAAGCCGGATGTCAGTCAGTACCGCCTTGCCGCGCATCTATGTCTGGCTTTGTTAATTTACGGGTATTTGATCTGGGTGGCATTGTCACTACTGGCGAAACCAGCAACGCAGAAACTGAGTTCGGGTATCAGACACGCCAGCTTGTGTTTAACTGTACTGATTTTCATCACGGCATTTTCCGGCGCTCTGGTTGCCGGGCTGGATGCCGGACTGACTTATAACACATTCCCGTTGATGGACGGAGATTTGATCCCAAACGGCCTGTTCAACATGAGCCCGTGGTATCTGAATTTTTTTGAAAGTATCCTGACGGTGCAGTTTGATCATCGCGTGCTGGCGATTGCCACCCTGATTTCGATTGCATTTGTATGGTCGCTCGCCAGCAGGCAGAGCTTGTCTCGCAGCCAGCGATGTGCAGTCAATTTTCTGTTCGGTATGGTTCTCGTTCAGGTTGGTCTTGGGGTTGCCACACTTTTACTTGTTGTACCAGTGTCTCTGGGGGCGTTGCATCAAGCAGGGGCCGTTGTGTTGCTGGGATTTTCGGTTTGGACAACACACACTTTTCGACACTGACAGACGACCTTCAGTTCGATATTTGGGGCCAATAATTTCGCTAATTCCCTGCAAACCCTGCTTCCGCTAAAGGGCAGCTTCAGGTACACTGTCTGCAACTTTGCCAAAGACAGGCAATCTGGATAATATGACCACGTGTTCATGAGGATACGGAAAGGGAGTACGCATGAGTGAAGAGAATAAAAAGTTCCGTCTGGTAACCCGCAGTGACTTTGACGGACTGGTCTGCGCTGTGATTTTGAAAGAGCTTGATATGATTGACGATATCAAGTTCGTGCATCCGAAAGATATGCAGGACGGCACAATTCTGATCACGGATACTGATATCACTACAAATCTCCCCTATGTCCCGGGTGTCCATTTGGCTTTTGATCATCATTCCAGTGAAATTTCCAGGGTTGGAGAAAAACCGGAAAACCACATCATTGAGGCGCATGCGCCTTCTGCCGCACGTGTCGTCTATAATTACTACGGCGGCAAGGAAGAAATGCCGGCGATTGCCGACGACATGATGGAAGCCGTCGATCAGGGGGATGCCGCCCAGTTTTCGATTGATGAAATTCTTAATCCCGATGGCTGGCCGTTGTTGAACTATCTGATGGATTCACGTACCGGCCTTGGGCGATTCCGTGAATTCCGCATCTCTAACTACCAGTTGATGATGCAGTTGATTGATTACTGCCGTGAACACACCATTGAGCAGATTATAGATTTGCCAGATGTAAAAGAACGTGTTGAGCTTTATCGTGAGCATGAAGACCTGTTCAAGGAGCAGATCAAGCGGTGTTCGACTGTTCATGGAAATCTGGTTGTGCTGGATCTTCGTGGTGAAGAAACCATATATGCTGGAAACCGGTTTATGATTTACGCCCTTTACCCGGAATGCAACATTTCCATCCATGCGATGTGGGGGCTGAACAAGTTGAATACAGTGTTCGCGACCGGCAAATCGATTACCAACCGTACGTCCAAAACGGATATTGGTGAATTGATGCTTGAATATGGTGGTGGCGGACATGAAAACGCGGGAACCTGTCAGGTGGAAAACGACGATTCCACGACGGTTCTGGCTCAACTGATTGAGCGGATCAACGCGGACGGGTAGGTCCGGCTGGAGTAATTGCGTGAAAATCTGGAAGGGTTCGCCGCAGACCAAATTGGCGGTAATCGGGGCGTTAATGGCCTTGGCCTTACTGCCAAGCGTCAGCGGCTGCTCCACCAGTCCGGAAAACCCCCTGACAAGGGTGTTGCGTGTGGTTGGGACCGGTCAATCCCTGCCGCCAGCGGCGCAACGGGAATTCAAGCGTTTCAATGCTGCTTATCACAAATACGCCAGTACACCGGACCAGTCCCGGCTTGATTACTTTGGTTTTGCTTACAAACGTCTACGCACCAGCTATGTCCGTCCGGTTTCTGACAAAGACCTGATTGACGCCGCAATCAAGGGTGTTGAGGACGCTAAAAAGGAACCGGGCACCATGATGCCAGAAACCGTCGTTGAGGTGGCACTGGACGCGATGACGGCCTCTCTTGACCCGCATACGGCATTCCTTAACAGCGAGGAATTTCGCGAAAGTTTCGTTCATACAAAAGGCGAATTTGGTGGTCTCGGGATTGAGGTCACGATGGAGGAGGGATTTGTCAAAGTCGTCTCTCCGATCGAAGACACACCGGCAGCGCGCGCCGGACTCCAAACCGGCGATCTGATAACTCATGTTGATACTGAACCTGTTCAGGGAAAAACGCTCAGGGAAGCGGTGCGCCAGATGCGTGGTGCGCCGGGAACGGAGATTTTTCTGAAAGTCCGGCGTAAGGGCACGGCCGATTTTGATATCACACTTGTTCGCGCCGTAATCAAGGTCCAGGCCGTCAAATGGCGGCTTGAGGATCGAATCGGCTACATTCGGGTCAGCCGGTTTTCTGAACGCATGGAAGGTGGGATCGTCAAGGCCATCGCTGCTATTCGCGTCCAACTGGGTAGTCGACCGGATGGTGTGATACTTGACCTCAGAAATAACCCGGGCGGATTGCTGGATCAGTCGATTATTCTCGCCGATACATTCCTGAACAAAGGCGAGATTGTTTCTGTTCGCGGGCGTAACCCCAGGGATGTTCGTTCTTTCAGCGCGGAAACCGGTGATCTGTTAGATGGAATTCCGATGGTGGTATTGATCAACGGCGGTGCCGCCTCGGCATCCGAAATTGTTGCCAGTGCCTTAAAAGTCCATAAGCGCGCAACCATTATGGGGACCCGGTCATTTGGCAAGGGTTCGGTCCAGACCATTATCCCCTTGCCGGTTGATGGCGCATTAAAATTGACAACGGCACTCTATTATGGACCTGACGGACAAACCATTCAGGCTCAGGGAGTTGTTCCCGACATACGGATCGAGCCGGAAGAAGAAGTTGAGCTTCGCAAAGAGGCAGACCTTCCGGGCGCAATTTCCGCCAAAAACGACGCCAATAACAAGGATCAGTCCAGAGTTCACATCACCACATGCCGGGAAGTTGGGGAGCGTAAGGACCGTGAGTTGGGTTGCGCACTTGATTTCCTGATTGCCGGTTCAAAACAGAAATTTCTGGCCGAGCACAGTAATCGCCAGCAGATGTAAGCGGATTATGGAGAACAGGTGACGTCTGGTGATCTGGAAAATAGTAGTTTATGAATAAAAATTGTTCTATAATTGAAAAAATGATCTTTGGACCATTCAATTTATGTATTTTGGATGGTGTTTTGTTTGAATGCAGATGCTAGAACAGGGCAATTGATTATCGCATCGCCACTTATTTTGTGGCATAAGAACACTTTATAAAAAACGAATATGTTTTTACCTGTCAGGTTTGGCGGGACAGTTCAATTTCAAAGGATCTAGATCATGGTCGCTGGAGGGCAATCGGATCATCAGACGCCTGTCGTGGATACATCGCCAGAGGTCGCTGATGAAATCAAATTCACCACATGCTATATGTGCGCGTGCCGGTGCGGAATCAAAGTCCACGTCAAGGACAACAAAATTCGCTATATTCAAGGCAATCGCAATCACCCGGTGAACAAGGGTGTGCTCTGTGCCAAGGGGTCGGCTGGCATCATGACCCAGATGTCACCGGCCAAACTGACCAAACCCCTGAAACGTGTCGGCCCACGAGGGTCGGGCGAGTTCCGTGAAATCGAATGGGATGAGGCTCTGGATACGGCGACCGGTTGGCTGGCCCGTGTACGTGCGACCAATCCATCGAAACTCGCGTTCTTTACCGGTCGGGATCAAAGCCAATCGTTGACGAGTTGGTGGGCCCAACAGTTTGGCACGCCTAATTATTCAGCTCATGGCGGGTTTTGTTCGGTCAATATGGCGGCGGGCGGCCTGTATACGATCGGTAGCGCATTCTGGGAATTTGGCGAACCCGATTGGGAACATACCAAGTATTTCATGATGTTTGGCGTTGCTGAAGATCATGATTCGAACCCGATCAAGGCGGGATTGGGTAAAATTAAAACCCGCGGAGCCAAATTTGTCTCCATCAATCCCATTCGTACAGGTTATTCCGCGATTGCCGATGAGTGGGTGGGTATCCGTCCCGGTACAGACGGATTGTTTGTTATGTCAGTTATTCGGGAATTGCTAAGAGCCGGAAAGATCGATGAAGAGTATCTCGTCCGCTACACCAACGTGCACTGGCTGGTGATCAAAAACGAAGGCGGGGAAGACAACGGTCTTTATGTCCGTGACGAAGAAAATATTGCGCTCTGTTGGGACGGCGCGAAGGGCGAATTGGCAAAGACATCCTCCATCGAGGCCAAGCCGGCCCTGGTAGGTGAATTTACACTTCCCGATGGTCGCGTTGCGATACCTGCGTTCCAGCATCTTGTTGAACGCTATCTTGATGATAAATACGCACCGGAGAATGTTGCCGAAACCACCGGAGTCGCCGCCGCTGATATCAAACGCATTGCCGCTGAAATTGCCCATGTCGCATTTGAAGAAAGCATCGAACTTGATATTGAATGGACCGACTGGGCCGGTCGCAAACATGACAAGGTGATCGGTCGTCCCGTCGCCATGCATGCGATGCGCGGTATTTCGGCCCATTCCAACGGATTTCATACCTGTCGGGCGATTCATGTGCTTCAGTTGTTGCTGGGTACGATCGATGTTCCGGGCGGCATGCGCTATAAACCACCTTACCCCAAGGCACTCTATTCTCTACCCAAACCGACAGGCCATGACCGCGAAGTGCTTCCAAATACGCCTATGTCAGGGCCGCATCTCGGTTTCCCGATGGCACCGGATCAACTTCTTATTGACGGTGAAGGCAAGGCACAGCGGATAGACAAAGCGTTTTCCTGGGAATCTCCATTGGCGATCCATGGCCTTATGCACATGGTCATTCACAACGCCTGGAAAGGTGATCCGTACTCTATTGATACGCTGTTTTTCTATATGGCGAATATGGCGTGGAATTCTTCAATGAATACGTCGAAAGTCATCGAGATGCTGACCGACAAAAATGAAGAAACCGGTGAATACAAAATCCCGCGAATTATATATTCGGATGCTTTTTATTCGGAAACGGTTCCTTATGCGGATCTGATCCTGCCGGATACCACTTATCTTGAACGTTACGACTGTATTTCATTACTGGATCGCCCGATCTGTCATGCCGACGCAGCGGCTGACGCGATCCGATATCCAGTAATCAAACCGGATCGAGATGTGCGCCCGTTTCAGGATGTTCTGCTGGATCTTGGAGCACGCCTCGGGTTATCGGGAATGATGGACTTTAACGGGGATCCGAAATTCCCGGGTGGCTATCGGGATTATATCACCAATCACCATCGGCGACCGGGAATTGGCCCGCTCGCAGGGTGGCGTGGCAAAGACGGCACCGAACATGGTCGCGGTGACAGCAATCCAGATCAGGTTGATCGCTATATCGAGAATGAAGGATTCTGGGAATACGAACTCCCTGACGCGCACAAATATTATCGCTTCGCCAACAAGGGTTATCTTGAATGGGCGCATGAGATGGGATTTGTTGTGAATTCTGATCAGATCGTCATGAAAATTTATTCGGAAGCTTTGCAAAAATTCCATCTGGCGGCGGAAGGACATGGCGATATCCAACCTCCCGAATATTTGCGGCGGCGCATTCTGGATGCCTTTGATCCACTGCCGATCTGGTATCCGCCCCTCGAAGAAACCATGATCGATGAAGATGAATACCCGCTTCATGCACTAACTCAACGACCAATGCAGATGTATCATTCGTGGGGTTCGCAGAACGCCTGGCTACGCCAGATTACCGGTGGCAATCGGATGTTCCTGTCTCGTGAAAAAGGCGAGGAAATGGGAATAGAGACTGATGACTGGATATGGGTGATCAGCCACAATGGCCGGATCAAGGTTCAGGCGGCGCTGATGGAAGGTGTACAGAAAGATACGGTCTGGACCTGGAATGCCATCGGCAAGCGGGCGGGAGCCTGGAATCTCAGTGATGATTCTTCCGAGAAGAAAAAAGGCTTCCTGCTCAATCATCTGATTTCAGAACTGTTGCCCGATGCGGGCGATGAAGATCGCTTGACCAATTCCGATCCCGTAACCGGGCAAGCGGCGTGGTTTGACCTGCGCGTCAAGATTGAGAAGGTTTCTGAGGAAGAGGTGCGCGAAATTTTTCCTAAATTTGATGCACCGAAAAAGCCGGATGGTATCAAACCGGCACCTGATATCCTGCGCTATGGCAGCGATTTCAAAGGCGGTACCAAAGGGGGCGACAAATGACGGCGCTTCCCACATCCACACAGAAAAAACTCGGTCTGGTTATAGATCTTGATATCTGTGTTGGTTGCCATGCGTGTGCGGTAAACTGCAAGGAATGGAATACGGGCGGCCATATGGCCCCGTTGACGGACCAAAACCCCTACGGCGCGAAACAGCGCGGTGTCTGGTTCAATCGTATCCATTCCTATGAAGTAACCCCCGTAGATGGCGGCAGTGGACGCACTGTACATTTCCCGAAATCCTGCCTGCATTGTGAAAACGCGGCCTGCGTTACCGTATGTCCGACCGGCGCGTCTTTCAAACGCGAAGAAGATGGCATCGTGCTGGTCGATGAAAGCAAATGTATCGGATGCAAGTTGTGTTCGTGGGCTTGTCCCTATGGTGCCCGGGAATATGATGATGATGCCGGGGTGATGAAAAAGTGCACGCTCTGTATTGACCGTATCTACAACGAAAATATGGACGAAGTGGACCGGGTTCCGGCCTGCGTTTCAACCTGCCCGGCAAGTGCGCGTCATTATGGCGATTTTGCCGATCCCAATTCAGATGTCTCCAGGTTGACAAAAGAACGGGGCGGGTACGATCTGATGCCCGAAATGGGCTACAAACCCACCAACAAATACCTGCCGCCGCGAGCCGCCCGAAATACGGCTGAAAACAGCGAGTGGCCTAGTGAACTTGAAGCCACGCCCGGCGCGGATCAGCCGCTGCTGCGCTGGGTTGACATGTTTCTCTCAAGATAGGAAGAGGAAGACATCTCCATGCATCCCGCTTTTTCCGTCATCTTCTTCACTGTCGGTTCCGGCACCGGTTACGGTTTGCTGTTTCTGATTGCGATACTCGGTGTTGTCGGCCTGTTGCCCGTTGACCCTCTTTTCGGGTTGATTGCGATAGGTGGAGGTCTCGGCTTCGTAACCCTGGGTCTGCTTTCATCAACTTATCATTTGGGCCATCGCGAACGCGCCCTTGGCGCCTTGTCGCAATGGCGTACATCCTGGTTAAGCCGGGAAGGGGTGATTTCCGCCATAACTTATGGTCCGGCCCTGTTATTGCTTTATGTATGGTATTATCGCGGTGGTAACGCTGTTACATTTCCTCTGTGGGCTGTTTCTACGGCGATCCTGTCGGCGCTGACGGTTTATTGTACGGCGATGATTTACCGCAGCCTTGCCACTATCCACCAATGGCATAACAAATGGACCGTACCGGTCTATCTCATCATGGGCCTGGCGGGTGGTGCGGTCACGCTGCTGGCGGTACTGCGCGTGTTCCAGATTAAATCTGACACCATACCCTATTGCGTTTCTGGCGTTGTTGTCCTGGCCTGGATTATCAAGATCATTTACTGGCGGTTTATCGACACCACCCAACATCAAAGCACCCCGGAATCTGCGACCGGATTAGGTCATCTGGGTAAGGTCAGCAAACTGGAAGGTCCGCATACGGAAGATAACTATCTGTTGACCGAAATGGGATTCCGGGTGGCCCGCAAACACGCCGGCAAACTGCGACGTTATGCCCAGACAATCGGTTTTGCGGTGCCAATCATTCTGACGCAGTCTTCCGTCGGCACTGCCGGCACAACGGCGGCAACACTATCCGTCATCGCCGCACTTTCCTTCTTGCTCGGCGCCATTATCGAACGCTGGTTATTCTTTGCCGAAGCCAAACATACGGTAACGCTCTATTACGGCGCGGATCGGGTGTGACGTTTATCACAGCTGATATAGTCTAAGATCAGGCCCCTGATCTTCATGCGGTCAATCGCCTGATTTATTTGACCTCCTTATCAGATCGGCCTACATAAGGGGCAAGAAGAAAAACAACAAAGCACGTTAACTCTATAGGACGCGACCCGGAAAGGGCCGTTCGTGGAGTATGAAAAATGGCCGATATTCTTGGTTCCGGCGACACCGAATCTCTCACCCTCAATGCAGGTGACGGGGATTCCATCTCTCTTCCAGAAGATTTCCCACTTAACGAAGCTGAGTTTCAAGTCAGCGGCGATGATCTTGTGCTTGTTGGCCCCGATGGCGAACAGATCACGGTTGAGGACTATTTTGCCCAGGAAAACCCTCCCGAACTGACCACACCGGATGGCGCTGAAGTCTCCGGCGACATGGTTGTGCAGTTGTCGGGTAATTCCGGCATGGAAACGGCAATGGGTGACAGCGCCGGCAATGATATTTCCGCCGGTACGGACGAGGCCGGCTCCGGGCCAATTACAGAAAGCGAGAATGTCATCGGTGGTACGGATGGTGAGCCCATCGGGACGGTCGAAAATGTTTCCGGTACGGTCTTTGCTGTGCGCACGGACGGCACAAGGGTTGAGCTGGAAGAAGGCGATCAGGTTTTTCAGGGCGATATTCTGGAATCCGGCCCCGACGGTGCAATCGGCGTGCTGCTGGCTGATGAAACCACGTTCTCCATGGGCGAAGAAGGCCGCATGGTTCTCGATGAAATGATTTATGATCCGGGCACGCAGGAAGGCTCGGTTTCGATGTCCGTTCTGCAGGGTGTGTTTACTTTTGTCTCCGGTCAGGTTGCCAAAACCGACCCAGACGCCATGACGCTGGACACGCCGGTTGCCACCATCGGTATTCGCGGCACCCAGGTCGGTATCGAAATTCCCAACGGCGAAGACATGAATGTCGTGCTGATGGAAGAAGCCGACGGTTTTGTTGGCGAAATCGTGGTCAAAAACGACGCCGGTGCACAGGTCCTGAACGGCGCCAACCAATTCACCATCGTTCGCAGTTATGACTCCCAGCCCTTGGCCGCTCAAACGATCGATCAGGGCATTATGGTCGAAAATTTCTCGACCGCGCTTGAGCACCTGCCGCTGGTTCACGGCAACCAGAACGATTTCGGTTTGCAGCGCGGAGGCCAGGACGAGTTTCTGGATGAAGAAGTTCAGCAGTTGAATGAAGACGAACTCGACGCGGCGGCGCTGGATAATTTTGATACGGCTGCTGGGCAGGAAGACATAACAGAAAGTGATAATACGGATTTTTCCGTGGATAGTGGTGTTGACTTCAATGTGCTTGTTGATGTTCCGGGCGGAACTCCTGCACCAGAACCAGAACCAGAACCTGAGCCAGAACCAGAGCCAGAACCAGAGGCCGAGCGCGATATTGTGCCCGTGGTCGAAGACACAGGCCCCAATATTGTTACTGGCACAGGAGAAATTACTGGTAGTGATGAGGCTGATGTCATCACCGGCAGTCAAACAGACGACGTCATTAGCGCTGGTGGTGGCGACGACGTAATTCGCGCGGGAGCCGGGAACGATTTTATTGATGGCGGTAGTGGTGCCGATGAAGTTCACGGAGAGGCGGGTGATGATAATATCGAAGGTGGCACTGAAAATGATCGGTTATTCGGTGGTGCAGGAAACGACACCGTCGATGGCGGTGGAGGCGATGACTATATCGAGGGCGGCACCGGTGATGATTTGCTTTCCGGTGGTGACGGTGACGACATCGTTTCCGGCGATGCTGGCGAAGATGTTATTTACGGTGACGCCGGTAATGATATTTTGAACGGTGGTGCCGACAACGACATGATCGATGGCGGTGCGGGCGATGATATCATCAGCGGTGGCGCTGGAGATGATCTTCTGCGTGGTGGTGCCGGCGATGACATTATCGGCGGCGGTGAAGGCGATGATGTGTTGTTCGGTGGTGATGGCGACGATCTGCTTAATGCAGGTGTTGGCGCTGACGTCATTAATGGCGGAGCTGGTGATGATCTGATGATTTTCCGGGATACGGATGATGTTTTTGAAGGCGGCGACGGCATCGATACTCTGTTTGTCGCAGGCGATGTCGGGACGGAAGATCTGGTTATCAATCTGGCAACCTCAGACGACGGCAACTTTGATGTCGGCAGCGCCGATTACGGCAACCGGATTGTTGATGTGGAGAATGTTGTTTCCGGCGCGGGTGATGACGTTATTACCGGCAGTGCTGCCGACAACATTATCGTTGGCGGGTCAGGCGACGATCTGATCGTTGGTGGTGGTGGTCGCGATATGGCGGGCTTTACGTCGACCTATGATGAAAGCACAATTACTATCAACGGAGACGGCAGTGTCACCGTAACCGGACCGAACGGAACCGACACACTTAACGATATTGATGCCCTTGCGTTCGATGGTGGCGTTGTTGTTGCGCCGATGCTGGAAGATACAGAATTTACACTAGATAACGCACGCATTTTTGATGGTCTGGAGGACGCAGAAACGGTGACGGTATCCGGGTTGCCAGAGGGGGCGACTCTGTCTGCTGGCACCGACAATGGCGATGGTAGCTGGACCATATCCGCAACCGATGATGCTGGTCTCGCAGATATTTTAAGCGGGATAACGCTTACTCCTGCACCAAACTCGAATGAAGATTTCACCATATCTGTAACCGGACAAACTGCTCCGACCATCGATGAAGATGGCGGAACGGTTTCTGGTGACACAATTACTGGCGGCGATTTGACATTGCTTGTTCAGGGTGTGATCGATTTCGAACTGAGCGGAAATCTGGATGTTTCGAACGGTATCGAAGATCAGCCAATTTCACTCAATCTGGCCGACGATATTGATATCGATATTTCCGAAATGGATGCTTCTGAAGCGCTGAGCGTAACAATTTCAATTGCCAACGTACCCACCGGTAGCGGTTTC